>DUUN01000228.1 GCA_012841535.1 Gallicola sp.
AGGTTTAAAGAGGTGGATTATGAAATTAGACTACCATATACATACCGATTATAGTGATGATTCTTGGTATCCGATGGAAAAAGTAGTTAAAGATGCAATTAATTTAGGTTTAAAGGAAATTTGCTTTACAGACCATGTTGATTATGGGGTAAAACTAGATTGGACCGATAAGGGAACTCCTAAAATACATAAGGGTAAGGAAATTAGAAATGTTAATTATGAAAAATATTTTGCAGAAATAGAAGATTTACAAATCAAATATTATAATAAAATCAATATTAAAAGTGGTTTAGAATTTGGAGTACAAGGTCATACAATAGATAAATATGAAAAATTAGTGGGAAAATATCCTATGGACTTTATTTTACTTTCAATTCATCAAGTTAGGGATATGGAATTTTGGACAGGAGAGTTTCAAAAGGGCAAAACAGATGAAGAATGTTATGACGAATATTATGGAGAAATGTTTAAGGTAGTAGAAAACTTTAAGGGATATTCCTGTCTAGCCCATATGGATTTAATTAGAAGGTATTTAGACAAAGAAGTAGATATGTTTAATTATAATAGGGATATAATCAAGAAAATATTAGAAACTGTTATAAGGGATGGTAAGGGTTTAGAATTTAACACCTCTAATGTAAGATATAAGGTAAATGGACTAACTCCATCTATTAAAATTTTAGAGCTATACAGGGACCTTGGTGGTGAGATTATTACTATTGGTAGTGATAGCCATAAAGAAGAGGATTTAGGTTTTGGAGTAGATAAGGCAAAAGAAACTTTAAGGGAAATTGGCTTTAGGTATTTTTCTACCTTTAATAAGATGAATCCTAAATTTCACAAACTATAAATACATAGGGTCAAATATTTAAAGGAGGGTTCCCAATAATCCGTCTTTGACTTTAATGCGTTAAAGATATATACTAAAATGATTAATAGCTTATTATTTTAAATGGAAGTGATAGATTTGGGGACAATAATAAATACAGCCTCAGTAGTTCTAGGGGGAATATTTGGTACATATTTTGGACGTAAAATTTCAAAAAATATTCAAGAGAGCCTTATGAAAATAATAGGAATAGCGGTTTTATTTATTGGAATTACCGGAACCTTACAATATATGCTAGTAATAGATGGAAATAATATTAAGACCCAGGGAACAATGATGTTAATAATTTCCCTTGCCCTTGGAACTATTATAGGGGAATTATTGAAAATAGAAGATAAAATTTATAAACTAGGGCAGTGGATAAAGGGAAAATTCAATAAAAAAGAAGATAATTATTTTGTAGATGGCTTCGTAAATACCTCGTTAATAATTTGTGTAGGAGCCATGGGGATAGTTGGTTCAATACAAAATGGTCTTACAGGAGATTATTCAATGCTGGTGGCTAAGGGAGCCTTGGATTTTGTCATTGTTATGATTAATGGCTCCTTATTTGGAATAGGAGTTGCTTTTGCAGCAATACCTATGTTTATCTACCAAGGAATAATAACTGTAATTGCAATATTAAGTGGCAATTTTATTGGGGCAGAATTAATTAATAATATATCTATGGTTGGTGCAACTTTGGTTTTCTGCATAGGTATAAATTTAATATGGGGAAATAAAATAAAGGTTGGAAATTCCATACCGGCCTTGTTAATTCCCATAATCTATAGTTTGTTTGTTTAAATAATTATAATTTATTATTGTAGAAATAAAAAAAATATAGTATAATTAATTTACTAAAACGTTTTAATAGAGGCTAACATGAAAATAACAATTAAAGATGTGGCTAAAAAAGCTGGAGTATCTACAACCACTGTATCGATGGTGTTAAATAATGCCGATTTTAAAATATCCAAAAAAACTAGAGATAAGGTATTAAAATCTGCTGAAGAATTAAATTATGTACCAAACAAAATAGCAAGAAGTTTAGTAATGCAAAATACTAAGATAATAGCCTTAATAGTTCCTGATATTTCAAATCCCTTTTATCCTGAAATTGCTAAATATGTTGATATTTATGCAAGTAAAAGAAATTATAATGTAATATTAATAAATTCAAATGATATTGAAAATTTAGATGACATTGAAAAGAATTTATTGGCAACTAATTTAATAGATGGTGTACTTGTTGTATCTATTAATATAGCCCAATATATTAAAAATAATAAAAGGTTAAGAAACTTAAAAGTAGTTTATTTAGATGAATTTATTGGGGTATCTGAAGATGCTAACACATATATAGTATCTGGGGATAGTGAAAAGGGCGGGTATTTGGCAGGAAAGTATCTTTTAGAACTAGGACATAGAAATATAGGTTGTGTTATAGGACCAAGGGGAACATTTAATTCCAATAGGAGATTGTCAGGATTTTTAAATTCATTTATGGAAGAAGGTTTGTATTTAAAACCAGAAAATATAGTTCATGGAAATTACACTTATTTAGGCGGATATGAAGCGGGGATGTATCTTTTAGAGCAAGGGGTAACTGCAGCATTTTGTTTTAATGACCTTTCTGCTTATGGAGCTATAAAAGCGTTTAGAGAAAAAAATAAAAATGTACCAGATGATATTTCTGTAATAGGATATGATAATTTATATATGACAGAGTTTATAGAACCTTATTTAACAACGGTTGATCAGAATTCTATGGAAATAGCTAAAGAAGCAACTAATTTATTGATAGACCAAATAGAGAATAAAAAAATAAAGAATAAGGAAATTTTGGTAGCACCTAAACTAATAAAACGTGACACCACTATAGCCTTATAATATTTTTAAACAAATTAGTAAAACGTTTTAATAAATAAACTAAGGAGGTTGGAAATTTTAGGCAAATTAGTAAAACGTTTTAATAAATAAATTTAGGAGGGTAAGATGAAAAAAAGAGTTTTAATATCTATGTTATTAGTAATAGCATTACTATTAGGAGCTTGTGGTAATGGTAAAGAAGCTGGTAAGGAAACTGGTAATGGTAAAGAAGGAGATAAAAAGATCAGAGTTGCTTTAGTATTAGCAGGATTTTTGGGAGATAAATCTTTTAACGATTCAGCTTATGAAGGAGTAGAAAGAGCATTAGAAGAATTTGGTGAGGAAAATTTTGAAATTAAAGTTTTGGAATCCAAAGTTGCAGCTGATTGGGAAACTAATTTAATAACAATGGCTAATGATGGATATGATTTAGTATTGGGGATTTCTACTCAATTACAGGAGATCATAGAAAAACATGCTAAAGATTATCCAGATGTTAAATTTGGGATAATTGATGGTGTAGTAAAGGGCGATAATGTTGTATCTGCAACATTTGCACAAAATGAAGGGTCATTTTTAGCAGGAGCTGCCGCTACTATGTTTACAACTAAAACAGAAATTGAAAATGTAAATGAGGAAAAGGTTATTGGATGGGTTGGCGGTATGGATGTCCCAGTTTTAAGAGATTTTTTAACTGGATATGAACAAGGAGCGAAATACATAGACCCAGATGTAAAAATACTAAGTTCTTTTGCAGGTACTTTTAATGATCCTTTAAAGGGAAAAGAGTTAACTTTGGCACAATACAGTCAAGGCGCTGATATAGTAATGAACGTAGCATCAAATACAGGAAATGGTATATTAGAAGCTGCTAATGACACAGGAAATTATGCAATAGGTGTAGATTTAGATCAAGATTCTGTTTATCCTGGAAGAATTTTAACTTCCATGTTAAAAAGAGTGGATGTTGCAAGTTATGAAATGATAAAGTCTGTTTATAACAATGAATTCGAAGGTAATAAAACTTTAAGAATGGACGTGGCTAGTGATGGTGTAGGCTTAACGGATATGTCAGTAATAAAAGAAAGCTTAGGGGATAAATTTCCTGAAGATATACTTGAGAAGGTTGCAGAATTATCAGAAGCTATTAAATCTGGAGAAATAGTAGTTGAATCATATGAGGGCTTCGAAACAGAATAATGGAATTAGCAAGTTTTTAACTTGCTAATTTATATTAGGAGATAAATATGAAAAAATTAATAGAAATGAAGGATATTGTAAAGACATTTCCAGGAGTAACAGCAATATCAAATGGTAAATTCGATTTAATAGAAGGGGAGATCCATTCCTTAATTGGTGAAAATGGTGCTGGGAAATCAAGTTTGATGAAAATTTTATATGGATTATATCCAGCGGATTCAGGAACTATTATTGTTAAGGGAAAGGAATTTAAAGATTTTTCTACTAAGGAAATAATAGATGAAAAAATAGGAATGGTTCATCAAGAATTTATGCTAGTTGATGATATGACTGTTTTAGATAATATAATTCTTGGATTTGAACCAAGAAAATCTTTAAATAGAATTGATTTTAAAAAATCAGAAATCATTATTAAAGAATACATAGATAACTATGGATTAGATATACAATTAAACAAAAAAGTTAAAGATATATCAGTTGGAGAAGCTCAGAGAGTTGAAATAATAAAGACTTTATACAGAGGAGCGGATATCTTAATATTAGATGAACCTACGGCTGTTTTAACTCCACAGGAAACAATAAAGTTATTTGAAATATTAAGAAAACTCAAAGAAGATAATAAATCAATTGTGTTTATATCCCACAAGTTAAACGAAGTTATGGATATAAGCGATAGAATTACCATAATGAGAAAAAGTGAATATATAACTACTGTAAACAAAGAAGATACTAGTGAAAGAGAATTAGCTAAGCTTATGGTAGGTAGAGAGGTATTTTTAAATATAGAACATAAGGAGTCTAATCCTGGTGAAGATGTTCTCGAAATAGAAAGTGTATATATTCCTGGAGATAGAGAAATTTCTAAAATAAGAGGGTTATCCCTGAATGTTAAATCTGGAGAAGTTTTAGGCTTAGCGGGAATAGACGGAAATGGACAAGCTGAGTTAGTAGAAGCTATTACAGGCTTGAGAAAAACTGAAAAAGGGAAGATTATTTTAGAAGGTAAAGAGATAAGCAATCTTAGTACTAGAAAAATTAGAAACTTGGGAGTTTCTTTGATTCCAGATGATAGAAATAAGAGAGGATTAAATAGAAGGTTTTCAATTAGAGAAAATTTAATTGGTTTAAAGTATAATAATGAGCTCAGTAGGGGGATTTTTATAGATGAAAAGAAGTCTGAGGAATTTTCTGAAAAGCTAGTTGAAGATTATGATATACGTCCAAGAAATGTTGAAAGTAGCGCCGAATTTTTAAGTGGTGGTAATGCTCAAAAAATTGTAGTTGCTAGAGAAATCTCTTCTGAAGGTAGATTACTCATAGCTAGTCAACCTACTAGAGGGGTTGATATAGGTGCTATTGAAATGATCAGAAAAAAAATTAATGAAGAAAAAGCAAAAGGAAAGGCTATTCTACTAATATCAGCTGATTTAGAGGAAATTTTAGCTTTATCTGATCGTATAGCGGTTATATTTGAAGGCAAGATTACTGGAGAATTACAAGTACACGAGGCTACTGAGGAGAAACTAGGAATGCTTATGGCAGGAGGAACTGTACAATGAAAAAAAAGACATATATAAATATTGTTATTTCCATTATAGTTGCCCTTTTAATAGGAGCCGTTATTATAGGGGTAATGGGTTATAATCCTGTAACAAGCTATATAGAACTATTTAAAGGTGCGTTAATAGGGAAATTTAATTTTGGTGGTACTCTGGAGAGATTTGTTCCTCTAATGCTTGCGGCTCTAGCTTTTGCTGTTGCTCAGCAGGTAAATATGGCTAATGTTGGTGTTGAAGGAGAGATATACCTAGGTGCTATTACTGCTGCATGGGTAGGATATGCAATAACAGGGTTACCAAAAATGGTCCATGTTCCATTAGCATTATCATTAGCAGCCATAATAGGTGCACTTTGGGCAGCTATTCCAGGGGTTTTAAAAGCTTACTATGGAGTTAGTGATGTTTGTACAACTATTTTATTAAATTATGTTGCCACATATATTACATCATATTTAGTAAATAATCCTATGTCGGCAGGGAAAGGAGTTGCACAAACACCACAAATACAGGAAAGTGCTTCATTGACAAGGATAATGTCTCCAAGCAGAGCTAACACAGGATTATTTATTGCGATAGGAGTAATTATATTAGTATATTTTTTCTTTAAAAAGACTAGGAAAGGATATGAGTACAGAAGTGTTGGATTGAATAATGACTTTAGTGCGTATATAGGTATTCCAGATAAAAAAACTATGGTTAAAGGAATGATGCTTTCAGGTGCTATAGGAGGATTAGCTGGGGGAATTGAAGTATTAGGAATATATGGATATTTTCTTGATGGTTTTTCTACAGGAATAGGATTTGATGGTATGCTAGCATCCTTAATAGCTAAAAATAATATTGCTTTAGTTCCTGTCTTATCAGGTTTTATCGCTATTCTAAAACAGGGAGCTCTAGCTATGGAGAGGTTTACAGGAGTTCCGAAATCATTAATAGATGGACTTATAGCAATGTTCATTTTATTTGCAACAATGGAAGGGTTATTTATAATAAAGAAAAAAATAAGGAAGGATAAGGTGAGCGAAGATGTTGGAAAATCTAAGTAAAATATTCGATTATACCCTAATACATTCAACAATAAGGGCAGCAACACCTATACTTTTCGCTGCTTTATCTGCATGTTTAACCCAACAAGCAAATATTTTAAATGTTGGAACAGAAGGGGTAATGCTCTGCTCTGCTTTTATTGCAGTGGCTATTAGTTATTTAACTGGTAGTTGGATATTAGCTGTGTTAGCTGCAATAGTAGTTGGAGTTATAATTTCTTGGGTTATAGGAGTGGCGCATTTAAAGTATAATGCAGATGTTTTTGCCGTGGGAACGGTAATAAATATGTTAGCCTTAGCTGTAACTAAATTTTTATTAAATGAATGGCTAGGAACAACAGGTAGTTTTTATTCTCAAGAGGTTAAACCTTTGCCCCAGATAAAAATAGGTTTTTTGTCAAAAAATCCAGTTCTTAATAGTTTATTTAATAATTATTCTGTTTTTGAGTTAGTTGGAATTGTTATGGTTTTTGCTTTATGGTATTTGCTGTTTAAAACAGTGTGGGGACTAAGAGTTAGAAGTGTAGGATTAAACCCTATGGCAGCAGAAACAGCTGGTATTAATGTATATAAAACAAAATTTAGAGTGGTATTAATGTCAGGAGTACTAGGAGGACTGGCTGGTGCACACCTATCATTAGGATATTCGAATTTATTTGTAGAAAACATGACAAACGGAAGAGGATTTATGGGAGTTGCAGCTATGTTCTTTGGTGGGATGAACCCTATATTTGCATGGATAGGAACATTGTTATTTGGATTTGCAGACACTATAGGATCTAGATTGCAAGCTTATGGATTGGCTTCACAATTCATTTTAATGATTCCTTATATTGCAACAATAGTTGTATTGACCATATCACTTATAATTGGTAAAAAGAAGAAAGAAAGAGAAAAGAGTTCATTATTATAAAGGAGATATTATGAAAAAAATAATTTTAGATGTTGACCCTGGTCACGATGATGCAGTTGCTATTATATTAGCTGAAGCAGAAGAAAATATTGATGTCCTAGGAATTACAGTTGTATCTGGAAATAATTCTTTAGAAAATACATTAAATAATACATTAAAAATTTGTACCCATTTAAAAATAGATACCCCAGTTTATTCAGGAATGGATATGCCTATGGTTAGAGATAGATTTTTATCTACAGAATCTATAGGAAATGTTCATGGTGAGACAGGATTAGATGGGCCTGTGTTTGGTGAAATAACAAAGAAACCAGAAGATACTCATGCTGTGAATTATATAATAGATACTATTAAAAATTCCAAAGAAAAAATTACCGTAGTGGCTACTGGACCATTATCTAATATTGGTATGAGTTTAAGATTGGAGCCAAAAATAATTGAAAATATTGAGGAAATTGTAATAATGGGCGGAGCATATGGAACAGGAAATGTTACGCCTAGTGCAGAATTTAATATTATTGCAGATCCTGAAGCAGCACATGTAGTTTTTAGTAGTGGTTTACCTATAGTTATGATGGGATTGGATCTAACAAGACAAGCAAAAGCCACTAAAGAAGTGGTAGATAAAATAGGAACAGTTGGCAATAAAGCATCAAAATTGATAGTTGACTTAATGGAGTTTTTTACAAAAACTCAAAAAGACTTTTTTGGTTGGGAAGCTCCTCCAGTTCATGACCCAACTACGATTGCATATTTAATAGATCCTAGTATGTTTGAATTTGTAGAGTGTAATGTACAGATTTCATTAGAACATGGTATGACTTATGGAAGAACTGTATGTGATATGCATCATGCAACAGAATTACCTAGAAATACAAAGGTAGCTACTAAAATAGATTTTGATAAATTCTGGAATTTAGTTTATGAAAATGTAAAAAAATATTAAGGAGTTCTTATGGAATTATTAAAAAAGACCTTAGAGGATAATAAAAATTATTATATAGAAAAGCTTAGGGAATTAATTAGTATAGATACTCAAGTTATTGGACATGGGATAGATGGTGGTAAAGAGAAAAAGGGACAAGAATATTTAGAAAATTTACTTATTCAAATGGAAGCTGATTCTATAGAAAAAGATCAATTAAGAGAGGAAACAATGATTGCTTCTTTAAAAAAACATGATGAAGGAAATCTTGGTCATGATTATGAAGGAAGATATAATTTATTAGCTGAATTTAAAGGAGAAAACAGTTCTAAAAAATTAGTATTTAATGGTCACGTTGATACTATGCCACCAGGAAATATGGAATTATGGAAAACTGATCCATGGACTCCTATTATTAAGGATAATAGAATATATGGTTTGGGAGCTGCTGATATGAAGTCAGGTCTGATGGCATCACTGATGGCAGTTAAGTTAATAAAAGATGCAGGTTTAAAACTACCCATAGATGTTACTTTTACTTCTGTCGTAGATGAAGAAGGTGGTGGCAATGGAAGTATTTCTCTGGTAAATAGAGGCATTACTGGTGATGGAGTAGTTGTATGTGAGCCTTCGGAAAACAATATTAAAGCTGCTCATATGGGATTTGTATTTTTCAATATAAAAGTTAAGGGGAAAGCATTACATTCAGGTTCAAAATGGTTAGGTATAAATGCTATAGAAAAAATGATGTTCTTAATAGATGGACTTATTGAGTTAGAGCACAATTGGTTGATGAGGTATAAGCATGATCTACTACCTCCTCCAACGTTAAATGTAGGGGTTATTAAAGGAGGAAGTGCAGGTTCAACAGTTCCAGATAATTGTGAAATAAATATATGTGTTCATTATCTTCCAGAAATAATGTCAAAGGAACAGGTTGTAAAAGATATTGAAGATAGTATTTATCGAAGAAGCCAAGGTGATTTTTGGTTGAAAGACAATCTTCCGAAAATTAGTATTTATCAAGCGGGAGGATCTTTTGAAACAGACAGAAATAGTTACTTTTTTAAAAAATCTAAAGAATTAATAAATACTGTTATTGAGGATTCTGAAATTGTTGGATCACCAGCTGGAAATGATGCTCGATTATTTCAAAATATTTCAAAAATTCCAACTATTATTGCTGGACCTGGTAATATGGCTCAATGTCATAGTCCTAATGAATATGTAGAAATTGATGAGTATTTAAATTTTATACTGTTTTATGCATTACTGATTTTAAATTTTTAGGAGGAAATAGATGAAAAAAATATTAATAGCTGGAGAATCTTGGGTAACTTATACTATACATCAAAAGGGTTTTGATAGTTTCACTACTACTACTTATGAAGAAGGAGTAATGTGGCTTAAGGATGCTTTTGAAAATAATGGACATGAAGTTAATTATATACCTAATCATAGAGTACAATATGATTTTCCAAACAACTTAGAGGAGATAAGTAAGTATGATGTTGTTATTCTATCAGATATAGGATCTAATACTCTTTTGTTAAAAGATAATGTATTTATATCAGGTAATAAGGATGTAGATAATTGTCAACTAATAAAGGACTATGTATTAAATGGTGGTAGTTTTATAATGATGGGAGGTTATATGGCATTTTCCGGAATAAATGGCACATCTAGGTATGAGATGACTCCTATTGCTGATATATTACCAGTAAAATGTTTAGGAAAAGATGATAGAGCTGAACATCCTGCAGGGGTATATCCTCAAATTTTGAAAGAAGAACATGAGGTATTTAAAGGTATGGAAAAAGAATGGCCTCATTTTCTAGGTTATAATAAAACTATAGCCATTGAAGATTCTGAAATTTTAGCTACCATTGGTGATGATCCTTTTATTGTTGTTAAATCATTTGGAAAGGGTAAATCAGCTGTATTTACATCTGATTGTGCTCCACATTGGGGACCAATGGAATTTGTTGAATGGAAATCATATCCTATTTTATTCAATAATTTAGTAGACTATATAACTAAGTAAAATAATATAATCATGAAAGATTTAGTAGAAATATTAAAAGATATAGTAAAGATCAATAGTATGAATCCACCGGGGAATGAAAATTCAATGGTGGATTACATCTATAATTATTTTAAAGATCACAGGGGAAAATTAATTATAAAACATAAGGAAAACAGAAAGTCGGTTATTATAAAAATTAATGGAAGTACAGATGAGACAGTCAGTTTTATAGGCCATATTGATACTGTTTCTGCTTCAAGGTCAGATGGTTGGAAGTATAAGCCATTAGATCCCGTAGAAGAAAATGGATATATTTATGGTAGGGGTACAAGTGACATGAAAAGTGGTGTTGCTTGTATGATATATTTAGCAAAAAAACTAATAAATGTATCTACAAAAAAAAGTTATCTTTTTGTTTTTACAGCAGATGAAGAACAAGGTGGAATGGGAATTAAAGATATAATGGACAAAGGTGTTTTAGATGATACAGATTTTTTTGTTGTGCCAGAACCAACGAGTTTAAATTTGGGAATTAAAGAAAAGGGAGCATTATGGATTAAATTCATACTTAAAGGAAAATCTTCTCATGGCGCCTTTCCTGAAAATGGAGTAAATGCAATTGATATGAATTATAGCTTAATTTATAAAATAAGAAAATCTTTAGAAGAAATTAATGAAAAAGATAATTTACTTGGTTGGTCAACAATATCAAATAATAAGATTGTAGGAGGAGTGCAGAGTAATATAGTACCAAACTTATGTGAATCTTATCTTGATATCAGATTAACACCAAAAATTTCCAATAAAGAATTTATTAAAATAATAGACTGGGCTATAATGGATATTAAAAAGGAATATGGGCAAGAATCGTCAATAGAATATGAAATTCTAAATGATAGGGAAGCAATAGAAGCTGATTTGGACAATAAATATATTAAAGATTTTAGAGAAATTGTAGAAAAAATAAACCCTGAATTTCAAGAACTTGGAATAAAATATTATACAGATGCTTCAGATATAATTCCCAGATTAAAAAAACCTTTTATTATTTTGGGCCTGGTGATGAAAATTTATGCCATCAAGTTAATGAAAGAGTTAAAATCAAAAATTTAAAAATTGCATTAAAGATTTATGAAGAATTTATAGTATAGATTTTAGTTTTTCATCGAGGAGGTAAAAAACTATTTAAGTTATTGGCTAATATTTTATTAAATAGTAAACTCTTTTGTATAGGCAGCTATTGCTGCCTTATGTTTTTTTAGACTTACTAAAAATTTATTTTTATTATGACTGTAAAACTAATAAATTTTGTTGGAATTTGTACATTTAATTGATACAATTCCATTATAAGATTAGATTATTATTACATATGTGGACTTAAGAAGAAATAATGTAAACTAATTATGAAAAAATGACACAATATTTATTCACAAAACAAAAAAATAAAAAAATATCTTTTGAATTTCATTAGCTAAAGTATAAATGTTAGTTTTAAAAATTGTCAAGGGTAAAATGAACATGCAAAGCATGCCCTTGAAATTTTCAAGAACAAATATTTTAGAAATATCTAGCTGAAATTCAAATTAAGCAACTAAAAGAAATTTTTTCTTTTGACTTTTTGTTAAATTAAGACCGGCGACCTGAGCAGGAGTAAAATTGTTAAGTCCTGAATGATCTCTAACAAAATTAAAAAAGAAAACAAACATACTAATTAAATTATTGGCTGATTCAAAAGAAGAAAAACCACGTTTAGTCTTATACCAAGCTTTAAATTGACCATGAAATGATTCAATTAAATTATTAGTAATATCATCACTAAAGCTTTTAACACGTATATGATTAACCTTATTGTTGAAAATGGTTTTAATAGGTTGTCTATAGGCACTATAGCAATCAGTAACTATAGAACCAACAGTTCCCATATCTTTAACAGCGTTAATAGAAGTAAAGGCTTCAGTAGAACTTCTACTACGAGAAAGATGATAACCTAAAATAAATCTAGTTTCTGAATCAACAATAAACCAAATATAGTATTTTTCACCACTAATTTTAACAACAGTTTCATCAGCATGCCATTCATCAGAATTAAAATCCATCAAGGGGATTAATCCAAAGAAAGATTATGAAATAGAGGAGCAAATTTTTTACACCAGTTACTAACAGTAGTATGAGAGACCTTGACATTATTAACAATTCTAAGAATAAGGGAAATATTTCTAAAAGAATTCTTACCAATATAAAACATAACAAGGACGTTAATAATTAAATAAACTGGGTATCTCATACCTTTAAAATCCGTTTTACCAACAAGCTTAGACATTGAAGAAGGTAAAATTGAATTGGGTTTAGGTACAAACATAGAGTAGTTACATTTTTTGTCACCATATCTAAAATTAGAATAATAATCATAATCATGGTGAAGAAAAGTAGCCTTACCACAAATAGGACAACGAGGATGATTTTTTAAAACTTTAGTAGACGGATTATCAGGAGCAAATTGGTGATTACAATCCCTACATAAAAATTTTTGAAAACCATACCTATCTTTACCATAACGATAAAAAGAATGAATATTGTTGCACTTTGGACACTTAATTGATACAATTTTTGACATGAGAACTACATCCTTTCTGGGAGATATTGGTTTTGTGTCAAAAACATTGTATCAAACAGAGGTTTGGAGTTCTCATTTTCATTTAAGTTTACAGAACGGATATTTGAATAAGGAGGAAAAAATGGATTTTATTAAGTTAGCCAAGGAAAGGTATTCTGTAAGGGATTATTCTAGTAAAGAAGTAGAGGAAGAAAAAATCAATCAAATATTAGAAGCGGCTAAAGTAGCTCCAACGGCTTGTAATTTTCAACCACAAAAGATTTTTGTTTTAAAAAGTCCGGAGGCTATAGAGAAAATAAGAAAAATTACTAAAAATGCTTACAATGCTCCTCTTGTATTTCTAATTTGTGTTAATGAGGAAGAAAGTTGGCAAAGTCCTTTTGTAGAAGGCTATAATAGTGGAGTAATGGACGGCTCAATTGTTTGTAGTCATATGATGTTAGAGGCAAAGGATTTAGGACTTGATTCTGTATGGGTAGTTTCCTTTGACCCGGAATTAACGAAGAAGGAATTTAATATTCCGGAAAATTTAAGACCGGTTTGTTTACTTCCAGTAGGTTATGCTTCAGAAAATGCAAAACCTTCAGACAATCATAATACTTTTAAAGAAAGAAATGAATTAGTTGAAGAATTGTAAAACGAGAAATATATATTTCTCGTTTTTGTAATTTTAAGGGTAATAAATTTTATCTTTTAAAGTATAATCAACTTTATAACAAAACCTATTGTTAAAATAATTGCTAGGAAGTAGGTGAAAAATATAATAGAATTTTTTTAATATACTTAACTGGCGCTGGATAATTAGTTGAAGAATTTTTATTGGTAATTTCACCTAGTAAAATATAGTCTGTGCCGATACTATAAATTTCGCATAGTTTTATAATATTGTCTATGTCAGGATTTCCTTGGCCAGAGAGAAATTACCTGTTTAGAATTATTTAATTTTCAGCTAGCTCTTCTTGGAAATAGTTTTTCTTTCTTAAAACCTGCAATCTTTTTGAAATCATAATAAGTCCATATTGACTAGTAGATTAGCATAAACTTTAGTGGCATAGACCAATGAAAACCTAATAGTTGTCAATTAAGAGTTACATAAATAATATTTATTAAATTTGTATAAAGATATGTCCATATATATTATTCCTTAATTAATTATAGTCATAATTATATAGTAATTGACATTTACTTAAACATATGATTAAATATTCATATGAACAAAGACTAATATAAGGGCGTGAGTATAATGAAAGATAGTTATAATAAAAAAATTAGTAATCATAGTCATGAACATAAACATGAACATGAGCATCAACATAAACATGAGCATGAACATAGTCATGGCAGCATGGGGCCAATTTTATATATAATTGGTTTAATACTATATTTAATAGCTTTATTTTATAAATTCCCTTCTGATATTTTTAACAAAATTTTATATTTAGCTTCTATTTTATTTGCAGGTTATCATGTTATTGGTGAAGGATTTGGTGATACTATAAGGGACACTGTTAGCAAGAAGAGATTTTCACCTAATATTCATCTCCTAATGACCTTAGCAGCAGTAGGGGCAATTTTAATTAATAATTTTGAAGAGGCTGCACTTTTAATATTGATTTTTGCAGGTGCACATTTTCTAGAGGATTATGCAGAGGGAAAAAGTAAAAGGGAAATTACCAACTTATTAAAAATGACACCAACAGAAGCTAGGTTAGTTCAAGAAGATGGAAGTATAAAAATAGTTTCAATTGAAGAATTATCTATTGGAGATGAGGTTCAGGTTTTAAATGGAGATCAAGTTCCAACTGATGGTAAAATTATTTCCGGTTCAACTTCTATTGATGAGTCAGCCATAACCGGTGAAAGTATTCCTAAGGAAAAAAATATTGGTGACCTGGTATTTGGAAGTACAATTAATGGTACTGGAACTTTTAAAATGGTAGTTACTAAGGACAGTTCAGAAACTGTCTTTGCAAAAATATTAGAATTAGTAAATCAGTCACAAAAGAATTTAACAAAAACAGCTAGTAAAATTAAAAAAATAGAGCCTATTTATGTAACAGTTGTTTTGGTCTTGTTTCCTCTTATTATTATAATGGGACTTATGATTTTTAATTGGGGTTGGAATTTAAGTTTCTATAGGGGAATAGTATTTCTTATTTCAGCTTCTCCATGTGCCTTAGCAGCCAGTGCAATTCCGGCAACTTTATCTGGAATATCAAATCTTGCAAAAAAAGGAGTGCTATTTAAAGGTGGTTCTTATTTATCTAATTTAAATTATATAAAGGCAATTGCTTTTGATAAAACCGGTACTTTAACTGAAGGAAAGCCAAAAGTTACAGATTTTTATTTATTAGAAAACATAGAAAAGGAAAAAATAATAAATATTGTAGTTACAATGGAAAAAAATTCTAACCATCCTTTAGCTACAGCTATTGTAAATTATTTTGACAATAATATAGAGGAATTAGATATTGAAATAAAAAATATAATTGGAATGGGAATAGCGGCAAAGTATAATGGAGTTTTATATAAAGTAGGGAAACCTACAGGTTTTACTAAGGTAAATAAAGAAATTGAAAATAGAAGGAATTTATTTGAAAAAGAAGGCAAGACTGTAGTTTATATTGTAGAAGATAATCAGGTAGTAGGCCTAATAGCCTTAATGGATTTACCTAAAGAAAATTCTAAAACAGCTATTAACTATTTTAAATCACAAAATATTCACACTGTATTAGTTACAGGGGATTCTGAAAAAGTAGGAAAGGCTGTAGGGGATATTTTAAATATAGATGAAGTTATAGCAAATGTACTGCCTGAAGAAAAATCCCTTGTAATAGAAAAATTAAAGGAAAAATATGGTATTGTTGGAATGACAGGTGATGGGGTAAATGATGCTCCTGCTTTAGTTAAGGCAGATATTGGAATTGCCATGGGAGATGGAACAGACATTGCCATAGACGCTGCAGATGTTGTATTAACAAATAATGATTTATTAAAATTAAGCTATGCCCATACTGTTTCAAAGCGTTTAAATAAAATAGTAGTGCAAAATATTGTTTTTTCAATGGCAATAGTAGTTTTGCTGGTAGTTTTAAACTTTATTGGAAAAATGGATATAGCTTTAGGGGTAATTGCCCATGAGGGAAGTACCTTAATAGTTATTATAAATGGATTAAGACTTTTAATTCCAACGAAGGAAAAAGACCTTTAAAGGAGTTATAGATTTTATGGAAAAATAAAAGCCCTTCTAATAAAAAATAGAAGGGCTTTTAAATCATAAAATATTAGTTAAATAGTATTCTTATTGCAGCAATTATAACAAATAAGAAGACTCCTAGAGTTATTACCGATAAAACTAGCATTAATATTTTAAAGAAAAAGTCTGAACTGCTTTTTCCAGTTAACAAGTAGTCAGTGGAAGTTCTATAAATTTTACTTAATTTAATTAAATTATCTATGCTGGGTTCTTCTTCGCCATTTTCCCAACTAATAATTTCTTCTGTGGAAATATCCAAATCCTTTGCTAAATTTTCTAAGTCGATTTTTTGTTTTTCCCTTACTATTTTTAATCTTTCATGAAATTCCACTATATCACCTAAACTTTACTCTATTATCTTTAAACATTTGTATCATTTCTGCTGTTAAGCTAATTAAGTCAGGGCTATTATCTAATTCTTCCCTAGTAACCCATTTAGCCATTGACAGTTCATCTTCATCTAGTTTTATTTGGTCAGAGCCATCGAGTTCACAGAAAAATCCAAATAAGAGGGAGCAGGAAAAACTCCAAGGCTGACTTTTATAATATGTAATGTTTTTTACCTCTAGGCCAACTTCCTCCATTACTTCACGACGGACGGTGTCTTCTATATTTTCTCCGATTTCTGCATAACCTGCTACTAAGGCATAGTTTTTATACTTGCTTCTGTTATATTTAGTAACTAATAATTTATCTTTATTAATTATTCCAACTATAACAGCAGGTGCTAAAAAAGGATATCTAGTGTCCTTACAATTACTACAAACCATAGACCTAGAAGTTTCACTATGGTACATTTTACTACCACATTTGCCACAGTATTTCGTGTTATTATACCATGTATTAAGTTGATACCCTGTTATACCAGCAAAGGACAAATATGTGGGCTTTGTTTTTCTTAATATAAAATTTGAATGTAAGGAATATTCTTTTAATTTACTAATATCTACATTTTCAGCTAAAAAATAATTTTTACTGTCAATTGTAAACAAGAAAGTGTAGTTTATGTTATCCTCTTTTATTTCTTCAATTGTTGGATAAGCTATATAATCATTTTCTTGTCTTAACAAGATTTTTTCATTATTATAAATTAAGGCTATATCATCTTTTTTAGGTTTTATATTCCTATATTCATTATTAAAAATATGAGGACAAATATCGTTAATCATTTAATCACCAGCTTTATAAATATATTAACAGAAAGAAGAAAATAGGGCTAGATAATAAATAAATTTATTAAAGCTTATGTATTTTTATACCTATATAATATATAATAGATGCAATTATTTATCTTGGAGGAAAATTTGAATTTAAGGAAAAATGGATTTTATTTTATGGTTATTGGAGTAATAAGTGAACTGATTTTACCCTTTATTCTTGGTGTTTTTGTTTCAGATTTTAATCAAATAATAAATGTTATAAGTAAATTTGGTGAAACAAAGGGATTTGTAAATATAGTTTTTAAAACATGGGAAATTACAAATGGTATTTTATTTTTAATGGCTATACCGGCATTTTTTACTAGATTTCGAAATACTTCAAAAAAACTAGCTAGGTACCTATCCTTATCAATAGGCTTATTTGCCTTAGGAGATTGTATTCTTACAGGTTTATTTGATAGCTCCATGTTGAATTTTAAAATTATTAATATAGGAAAGTTTATTCATGGCTCAGCTTCCCTAGTAGCCTTTATAGCTATAATTATAGGGATTTTAATATTGGGGAAATTATATAGCTTAGAAAAAAATAGAAAAATGGCCAATATAACAATTATAAATTTTATACTTGTAGGAATATTTATGATTTTATTTGCAGTTTCTAAAGTTGACTTTCTTTATAATATTATCGGTAGATATAGAGGCTTATGGCAAAAACTTTCATTATTATTTACATTTTTACCATTTTTTATTGTGGCTGTTAATTCAATATTTAATAATATAGAAAATAAAAATAGTTTATTTTAAATTAGGAGGAAATTACTTATGCAAAATCGAATGAAGATGAATCAATTAAACAAGGAAGAAATTGAAAATTTACTTAAAAGAACAGAAACAGGTTCTTTAGCTACAATTAATGAAGATGGAGGGCCTTATGTAATTCCTGTTCATTTTGTATATTATGAAGATAGTATATTTGTACATTCTTTACCAAAAGGGAAGAAACTCGATAATATTAAGGTGAATCCAAATATTTGTCTTTCTATTTATGAAATGCAAGGACTACTACTAGATTCAAAAGAGAATCCTTGTGATACAAATACTAAATATGAATCGGTAGTTATTTTTGGAAAGGCAACTTTATTAGAAGATGTAAGTATGAAGGAGACAATTTTAAAGGAGATAATAAAAAAATACACTCCGAATTTAATTAGTAGGGAAATTCCGGAAAACATGTTAAAGGGAACAGCTGTTACAAAAATAGAAATTAAAGAAATTACAGGAAAATATTACAAATAATTTTAAGAGAAAGTAATAATTGTTATTATTTTCTCTTATCTTTTTGTAAATATAATAGTGTGATATAATTTTTATATTGGGAAAAAGTTTCCAAATATTTCTTAATTTAAGGGGAAATTTAATGATAGTTATAGAAAACAATAATTTGGATCCAGCATATAATCATGCTTTAGAGGAATATTTATTTAATAATTTCAAGGATGATATTTTTATAATATGGAGAAATAAACCATGTATTCTTTTGGGGCGTAATCAAAATATATATAAGGAAGTAAATATTGACTACTGTATTGAAAATAATATGGATATTGTAAGAAGACTTTCTGGAGGAGGTACAATCTATTGTGATTTAGAAATAATCCAGTATACTTTTATTACAAAGGAAAGAGAGGGAAACTCCTTTAGTTATTTTACCAAGCCTATTATAGACTCACTAGATAAACTAGGATTAAAGGGAGAATTTACAGGTAGGAATGATTTAATTATAGACGGTAAGAAGTTTTCCGGTAATGCTCAATACCATAGTAATGGTAAAGTTCTTCATCATGGCTCAATACTATATGGTGGGAATATGGAAAATATGAAAAATGCCCTTAGACCTAATCCCTTAAAATTTGTTGGTAAAAATGTTAATTCCGTTTCAGCTAGAGTTGGAATGTTAAAAAATGAAATGGATTTATCGGTTACAGAATTTATGGACCATATTAAAAAAACTGTTTTAGAGGACTTTAACATTGATAAAATTACAAAAATAGATGGAAAAACAGAAGATGAAATTTTAAAAATCAGAGCTAAAAGATTTGCTTCAGATAAGTGGAATTATGGGAAAAGTCCAAAATGTGGTATAAAACATTCTGTAAAACACAATTTTGGTATTGTTGAATATGGTGTATCTCTTGCTAATGGAGTAGTTGAGGATATTATAATCAATGGAGATTTCTTTGGTAAAGACGATATTAAGAAATTTTCCCAAAGGTTAATAGGCCTTAGATTTACAGAAAAAGATTTTAGAAATGCCCTATATACTAATAAAGTATCTGATTATATTGATGGAATGACATCGGAAATTTTTATTAACGATATTTTCAAAATAGAGAGTATTGAAAGAAGCAATATTTTAATAGAGGATATTAATTGTAAGAAGGAGTGCTTATGATAGTTGTAAATAGTCCATATAATAGAATTGCATATAATTTAGCTGTTGAAAACTATGTTTTTAACAATTATGATGATGATATTTTTATGGTATGGAGAAATCAACCCTGTGTTGTAATTGGTAGAAATCAAAATATATATAAGGAAGTAAATATTAAATACTGTGAAGAAAACAATATTGAAATAGTAAGAAGGCTTTCCGGCGGGGGAGCGGTTTTTCAAGATATGGAGGTTATTCAATACAGCTTTATTACTAAGGAAAGGGAAGGAAATTCCTTTGAATATTTTACAAAGCCTGTCCTTATAGCTTTAGAAAAATTAGGACTACATGGAGAATTTACAGGAAGAAATGATTTAGTTATAGATGGTAAGAAATTTTCCGGTAATGCCCAATACCATAGACATGGTAAAGTATTACATCATGGAACAATACTTTTTGGTGGAAACTTAGAACATTTAAAAAATGCTTTAAAACCAAATCCCTTGAAGTTTGTTGGTAAAAATGTTAAGTCTGTATCTTCAAGAGTAGGAAGATTAAAAGACGAAATAGATTTAACACCACAGGAATTTATGGACCATTTAAATAAAACTGTAATGGAAGTTTTTAATATTGACCATATTACAGAGCCGAATGAAGAAGAAAAGGAAAAAATAGAGGAAATTGTTTCTGAAAAATTCGGTAACGATAATTGGAACTATGGAATGACTCCTAAATTTCAAATTGAACTTGCTGAAAAACATGACTTTGGTATAGTTGAATACGGAATATCCCTAGATAAGGGGAAGGTTAGTAAATTTATTATAACAGGTGATTTTTTCAGTAATGATGAAGTTGACAAGTTAAGTGAAAAATTTATAGGATTAAATTTTACAGAAAGTGAATTTAAAAAAGCTTTAGAAGATGTTGATGTAGGTTTTTATATAATAGGAATGACAGAGGAAATTTTTATAAAGGATTTATTTAAAGAAAGATAGGGATGAAATAAATGAAAATAAAAAGAAAACCAGAATGGATGAAGCTTAAAATTCAAGGTGGAGGAAATACTGCAGAAGTAAAGCACTTACTAGATGACTTGAATTTAAATACAGTTTGTACCCATGCAAATTGTCCAAATAAAATGGAATGCTATGAAAGAAGAACAGCTACATTTATGATTTTAGGAAGTGTATGTACAAGAAATTGTAAGTTTTGCGATGTAGCTCATGGAAAACCAGATCCGGTAAATAAGCAGGAACCAAAAAACTTAGCTGAAGCAGTTAGAAGACTTAATCTTAAACATGCAGTTATTACATCTGTTGACAGGGATGATTTAGAAGACGGCGGTGCAACACAGTTTAGAAATGTTATTAGGGAAATAAGGGCCTTGACTCCAGGAGTAACAGTTGAAGTATTAATTCCAGATTTAAAGGGAAAAGAAGAATTAATGGATATAATTTATGATGAAAAACCAGATGTTTTAAATCATAATATAGAGGTAGTACCAGAACTATATGATGAAATAATGCCAGGTTCTAACTTTGAAAGAAGTTTAAAGGTTTTAGACTATGCTAAGAAAAAAGGTCTTGTAACAAAGACTGGAATTATGGTTGGACTTGGAGAAACAGAAGAACAAATGATAAATACCTTTAAAAGATTAAGGGAAATAGATGTAAATATGTTAACAATTGGACAGTATTTACAACCATCATTAGAACATGCAGAATTAAAAGAATATATAACTCCAGAACAATTTAAGAAATATGAGGACCTTGCTTATGAAATGGGATTTGCAAAAGTTGCGTCAGGTCCCTTTGTAAGAAGTTCATACCAGGCAGAGGCAATTAAATTGTAGAATAAAAATTAAATAACAAAATTTAAAGTACACCTATAAAGTTAAACATGGAATTTAGCCTTAAAGGTGTATTTTTAGTTAAATATTTTTTAAATATAGTTAAATTTTTATCCATTATGATATAATGTATTAATATATATTAAATAGGCGGAATTATTATGAAAAACATACGATTTTATTTAAGGGTCATACTTATGTTAGGCGTTACTGTTTCGGTGCTTTACTGGAGTAACAACTATATGGCTTTTAACATGGCTTGTATTGTTTGCTTAGTTTTTTTCTTAGTTAACAATGCCTTGTCACAAATTACAAGAAAAGAAAAGGTACTATATTTAATTATCTATACTATAATTATGGCCTTTCAAATAATAGCCAATAATTTTATTTATTATTTTCTTGCAAATAATGAAAAGTTTTTTTTATTATATAGAATAATAGGAATGGTATTAATTCTTACGCCGTTTTTTATTAAGCGAATATTAATAAAAACAGGCTTGGTTTTTCTTATTTACCCATATTTTAATAGGTTCTACTCCTTTACATATTCTCAAATTATGAAGGATAAGGATATTATTACAGGAAAAATTGAACTGGTAAAAAGAGCAGGTACAAGTATAACAAGAGAACAAATAAATGAAATAATACAGGATATGCCAAGGCACAGCGCCTTTTCATACATTAACAATAAAAGCCTTTCAGAAGGATATTTTAACAAGGCTTACTCAACCTTAAACAATGGCTATATGTATATTGTTATATCTAGAACAAAAAGCTCAGCTAGTGAAATAATTGGAGCCTTTACAAATAAGTTGTATAATCATGTTTCCCTATCCTTTGATGAAAAATTAGAAACTATTATAAGTTATAATGGTGGCGGTGGTGTTTATTCACCAGGCCTAAATCCAGAGGAACTGGAACAGTTAATTAAAAATGAAGGTGCTTCAATAATAGTGTATAAATTAAAAGCAAATTCGGAACAGAAAAAGACTATTTTAGAAAAAGTTAGGGAAATAAATGAAGTAGGTAGCTCCTATAATATTACTGGAGTTTTTCAATATTCCCATAAGCCCAATATTATGTTTTGCTCTCAATTTGTATATTTAATGTTGGAAATTGCAGATTTAAATTATTTTAATAAAAATATTATGAAGGTTAAACCAACGGATTTTATAGAGCTGGATTATTATAGGAAATTAGAATATATTAATAAAATTGAAATAAGCGAAGAAGTAGTAGAATATAAGAGAAATTAAAAAAGAGAAGTTTTTACTTCTCTTTTTGACTTATTAAATAAACTATTTAATATTTTAGAAACCTCAGCCACAAGAAGTTGGCTCTTCCTGTGAACTTTCATCAATAGCAACAATAACCTTAATATTTTCTTTTTCTAAATCTCCATTAACCATATCAAAGAATTTTATTGCAAGTTCTGTAGGATATGAATTCATATGAATATCTATTGTAAACTCATTAAATTCGCCATTAGGATAAACGTGTTTGTATTGTTCCCCTCTTATATATTCTACATAAGCATTAATTTTATTTTGTAAATGCTCTAAATGTTGTTTTTCATCGTCAGTAACCCAATTAAGAGTGTCGTTAATTAATAATATTAAATCACTTTCATTTTTGTTATTAACTCCTAAACCATCGACTTGAAAATATTCATTAACTGCCATAATAACCTCCAAAAAATTATTCAGGTAAAAAACCTGTATAATTATATACCCAATATTTTATTTCTAAATATACTATTTAGTAATTAGCAGCCTCAACCTGGAAAATTTTGTTGAGAAAGGGATAAATTCAAGGTAATTTTATTTTTTTTAAATTCATCCTTATATTTATCGAATAAATCTAAAGCAGATTGTGGAAGTTTATATTCATGTATATATTTAATAACAAAACTAGAATAGTGGTTATTTTTAAATAAAGAATCAAACTTTCTTCCCTTGATATATTCAATATAGTATTTAATCTTATTTTCCAAATGATAAAGATGTGTGCCTTCTATTTCTTCATTCCATAAAAGTGAGTCATTTATATGTAATGTAAGAACTTCTTTATTGTCTGTTTCAAATCCGTCTATTAAATATTGTTCAGCAATGCTCATAATAACCTCCTCTAGCTATATATATTATAATACCCAAAATATGTTACAATAATATTCTAAGAGAGAGGAAATATCTTATGGAGAAAAGAAATTATCAAAAAGAGTTAGAAAAAATAATTAATAATATAGATGAAGAAAATCCACCAAAACTATTATTACATAGTTGTTGTGGACCATGTTCAAGTTATGTTTTAGAGTACTTAAGTCAGTATTTTAAAATTACCTTATTTTATTATAATCCAAATATTTTTCCCAGGAAGGAGTATTTTATTAGACTGGAAGAGCAAAGAGAAGTAATAAAAAAAATAAATGCCAAATATCCTATAGATTTAATAGAGGGAGAATATATTCCTAAAAAATATTTTAATAGTATTAAAGGCTATGAAGATTTAGGTGAAGGTACAGAAAGATGCTTTAAGTGCTATGAATTTAGAATGAGGCAAGCGGCCTTTTTATGCCATAAATATAAGATGGATTATTTTACAACTACTTTAAGTATAAGCCCCTATAAAAATGTTAATAAAATAAATGAAATAGGGGAAAAAATAGCACTAGAATACAAGGTTAAACACCTACCATCGGATTTTAAGAAAAAAGGTGGCTACCAACGCTCAATAGAACTATCTAAGGAGTGGAATCTATACAGACAGGATTATTGTGGTTGTATTTTTTCAAAAAAAGAAACGGAAGAAAGAAATAAAAGAAAACAAGATATACATATATAGTTATTTGTTTAATTATACATGTATATTTTTTTGTAAAATTTTATAAGGGCAAGATTTATTAATATAAGGCTAACTGGTATCTAAATTTCCTAGTTGAAATATCAATACACAGTAGGGGAATGTAGAAATAGGTATCTATAAAATGGCTTATTTTCAATATTTGTAGCATATTAATCGGAAATAAGGTATAATTAAGTAAAGAGTACCAGTATAATAATAAAGGAGGAAAAAATGTTTAATTTAGAAAAAAAGGTATTAGAGGATTTAGGTGCGGTAATTACGGTGGAAGAAGTTGCTCAACAGCCAGATTTATGGTTAGAAACATTGAAAATTTATGAGGAAAACAAAGAAAAAATAGAGACGTTTATAGATAGAATTTCAGAAGGTAAGGAAAAGGTAAGAGTTATATTTACAGGAGCAGGAACTTCTGCATATGTTGGGGATATAGCAGTGAAACATTTACTCTTAAAGAAGAATAGAAATTTAGTTTTTGAATCAATTCCTACAACGGATATTGTTTCAAATCCATATTTATTTTTTAATAAGGAAGAAACAACTGTTTTAGTTTCCTTTGCAAGAAGTGGAAACAGTCCTGAAAGTATTAAGGCTGTTGATTTAGCAAATCAATTAGTAGATGATATTTATCATTTAGCAATAACATGTGCAAAAGAAGGGAAATTATCACAGGATTTAAAGGACAAGGACAATGCCTTTGTTCTATTAATGCCGGACAAGTCAAACGATAAAGGCTTTGCTATGACAGGCTCCTTTACCTGTATGCTACTTTCAAGTATATTGATTTTTGATAAGGACATCAATGAAGAAGAAAAGAAAAATAATGTAGAATTAATAGCAAAATTGGGTAAGAATGTAGTTGAAAGAGATGAAGAAATACAACAATTTGTAGATTTAGATTTTAATAGAGTTGTTTATTTAGGTTCCGGTGTATTTGCACCATTAACAAGGGAAGCACAATTAAAAATACTAGAACTAACTGCAGGAGAAATTGTAACTTGTTTTGATTCATCTATGGGATTTAGACATGGTCCAAAATCCTTTGTTAATGAAAAGACACTAGTATTTGATTTTGTTTCTACTAATGAATATACAAGAAAATATGATGTAGATATATTAAATGAGATTTATGAAAATGACATAGCAGTAGAAACTGTAGCTATAACAAAGGATAATCTAAATGAAAACTTTAAAGAATTTTCTTTAAATGAAGCTGCAAATATTGAAGACATATTCTTGGTATTTCCATATATAATGGTGGCACAAACCGTTGCAATTATGGCAAGTTTAAAAGTAAACAACAAACCAGATACTCCATCTGCAACTGGTACAGTTAATAGAGTGGTTAAAGGAGTAATAATCCATTCTTACGAATAGGAGATTAATATGGCAGAAAATTTATATTTAAAAGTAAAGGAAGTTTATCTAAAGGATAAAATAGAAAAAGATAAAATAATCGAAATTGAAAATGGAAAAATAAAAGGTTTTGTAGAAGAGGTTCCTACAGGAAAAAGATTTATGGACTATTCAGACTTTATAGCTGCACCAGGCTATGTAGATACCCATATTCATGGTTGGGGTGGTTATGATATTATGGATGGTAAAAAAGAAAGTCTTTTAGAAATATCAAAGGGAATAGTTAATAATGGTGTTACAACTTTTTTAGCTACAACATTAACTGCTACTACAGAAGAGCTAGATAATGCATGTGAAATAGTTGGAAAATACCATAATGAATGTCAGGGAGCTAAAGTAGGAGGCATTTTCTTAGAAGGTCCATTTTTTACTGAAAAATATAAAGGAGCTCAAAATCCAGAGTATATGTCTGCACCAAATTATGAGAAATTAAAAAAATGGTACGACCTTTCTAATGGTTTAGTTAAAAAAATTGCTATTGCACCAGAACTAGAAGGTAGTGAGGAATTTATAAAGAAGGCAAAAGAACTAGGTGTATTTGTTGCTTTAGGTCATAGTGATGCAACTTATGAGGAAGCCTATAATGCAGTTATGGCAGGAGCAAGTATTTTTGTTCATGTTTATAATGGAATGAGTCCACTACACCATAGAAATCCTGGAATGGTAGGGGCAGCCTTATCTTTAAAGGATGTTTTTGCCGAATTAATATGCGATGGTCATCATGTGCATCCAGCAGCAGCCAATGTAGTTATGAGAGCTAGAGGAAAAGATGAGGTAGTTTTAATAACTGATTGTATGATGGCTGGCGGAATGCCAGAAGGTGAATATAAACTTGGAGATTTTGATGTTCACGTTAAGGATGGTACAGCAAGACTTGATAATGGTTCCTTAGCAGGTTCTGTATTAAGACTTGAAGATGGTGTTAAAAATGTTGTTAAATGGGGAATTGCTACACCATTTGAAGCTATACAAATGGCTAGTCAAATTCCAGCAAAATCCGTTGGTATAGATGATAAAGCAGGAATTTTAGATATTGGAAGAGATGCAGATATAAATATTTTAGATGATAATATGGGAATAATTGCAACATATATAGACGGGGAGTTGAAATCTGCTAAATGATAGTTACGGTAACTTTAAATCCTTCAATTGATATTTCCTATAGACTTGAAGAATTTTTAATTGATGGTGTAAACAGAACTAATAAGGTTAGTAAAACTCCGGGAGGAAAGGGCCTAAATGTTACTAGGGTGTTAAAACAATTAAAGGCGGATGTACTAGCTACAGGATTTTTAGGTGGAAGAACCGGAGAGTTTTTAGAAGACGGATTAAAAGAATTAAGTATAAATACAAAATTCTTACAAGTTAAAGGCAATACAAGAAATTGTATAGCCATATTACATGAAGGTAAACAAACGGAAATTTTAGAGTCTGGAGAGGAAATATCTAAGGAAGAACAGGAAGAATTCTTTCGCTTATTTGAAAAAATAATAGAAAAAGCCTCTGTTGTTACAATTTCAGGTTCTGTTCCTCCAGGAATAGCAAGTGATTATTATGAAGAGCTTTTAAAAATAGCTAGTCGTAACAATATTAAAGTAATATTGGATACCTCTGGTAATAGTTTAAAAAATATAGTATTAAACAGTGAAATTAAACCCTATTGTATAAAACCCAATGAAACTGAAATAAAGCAAATTGAAGGTAAGGAAATTAATACTAAAAAAGAGTTAATAGAGTATTTAAAGTCAAAAATATTTAATGAAATTGAGCTAGTTGTTGTAACAATGGGAGGGGAAGGAGCATTAGTAAAATATAAAGATGAATTTTACAATGTGGAAATTCCAAAAATAAAAGTTGTTAATCCTGTAGGTTCAGGAGATTCAACAGTTGCAGGAATTGCTTATGGACTTGAAAACAATCTTAATATAGAAGAAACTATTAAGTATGCAATGACTTGTGGAATTTTAAATACTATGGAAGAAAAAACCGGATTTATTAATGTAAATGAAGTAGAAAACATTAAAAATCAAGTAAAAGTTATAAAATTATAGGAGATAATATGAAAAAATTAACACCAAACAAAAAAGAAGCATTACTTAGATTATCAAATTCAAATAATATTATAGCAGCTTTGGCAATTGACCAAAGAGGTGCTATAAGAAAAATGATGGGAAAAATTGATCCAGAAAAAGCTACAAAAGAAATGATAGTTGATTTCAAAATAGCAGTGTCTAGAGAATTAACTAAATATTCATCTTCTATTTTATTGGATCCGGAATATGGTCTACCAGCATCAAAAGAAAGAGATGAAAATGCTGGACTTTTAATAGCTTATGAAAAAACCGGTTATGATGCTAATGCAGTAGGAAGATTGCCTGATTTACTTCCAATTTGGTCAGTAAAAAGGATAAAAGAACAAGGGGCAGATGCAGTAAAAATACTTCTTTATTACGATATAGATGAAGGCGATGAAATAAATGAGCAAAAACATGCCTTTATTGAAAGAGTAGGCTCTGAATGTGTAGGAGAAGATATTCCATTTTTCCTAGAAATAATATCATATGATGCAAATATTGAAGATTCTAAATCAAAAGAATATGCAAAAATAAAACCTCATAAGGTAAATGATGCTATGAGATTATTTTCCCAAGATAGATATAATGTAGATGTATTAAAAATGGAAGTACCTGTTAACATGGATTATGTTGAAGGCTATGGGGAAGATTTTGTATATACAAGAGAAGAGGCCTTAAAATACTTTAAGGAGCAAAGTGAAGCGTCACACCTACCATTTATATTTTTAAGTGCAGGAGTTTCAGCAGAGATGTTCCAAGAGACTTTAAGGTTTGCAAAGGAAGCAGGCTCAACATTTAATGGAGTTTTATGTGGTAGGGCTACATGGGCAAAAGGTGTAGATGCTTTTATGGAATCAGAAGAAAAAGGTTATACATGGTTAAAAACTGAAGGTAAGAAAAATATTGAAGATTTAAATAAAGTTATAGAGGAAACAGCTAGCCCTTGGACAAGTAAATTAGATTAAGATATGAAACTAGAGAAGAAGAATAAAATACCACTTTATTCACAGTTAGTTGACATATTGGTGTCTGAAATGGAGCTTATGAAACCAGGGGATAAGCTTCCATCTGAAAGGCAGTTGTGCAGGTTATATGATTTAAGTAGGACAACAGTAAGACAGGCAATATCGGAACTTGAATTAAATGGATATATAGAGAGAATTCATGGAAAAGGTACTTTTGTTGCTACTAGGGATAGTAAAAAACATAATTTGTCTGATTATTATAGTTTTACAGAGCAGATGAAAAGCATAGGTAAAAATCCTAAGACAACTGTTTTAGAGTTTCATATTGAAAGATCTAATAAATTTGTTTCCGATAAATTAAAAATAAAAGAAGGAGATAAGGTTATAAGATTTATAAGAATTAGAGAAGCTGATGAAACTCCAATGATGTTGGAAACTACCTTTATTCCCTATAATGATTTTTCTAAAATTACAAAAGATACTTTAAATGAATTGCCACTATATGATATTTTTGAACAAAGGTACAATAGAAAAATAGCCCATGTAGAAGAAGATTTTTCAGCAAGTTTAGTTGGAAAAGAAGAATCTTCCTACTTAAAAGTAAGTCAAGGAGTTCCGTGTTTAAGAATTAGAAGACTTAGTTATGACAATAAGGGAAAAATAATCGAATATACTATAAGTTTTGCAAGAGGGGACCAATTTGCCTACAAGGTTTCATATAATAGTTAAAATAAAAAGAGAATTCTACAAAAGAAACGGTTCTTTATCAAATAGAGTTGATAAAGAACCGTTTTATTAAACAAGTTTTATTTTAGAATCTTCCGCCTTCTTTAGGATATCCATAGATAGTACCATCTTTTATCTCTATTTCATCATCCCAAGGAAGTTTATAAGTACCATTTGCTAAATCGTTAATATAAGTAAAATTAGTAGTTTTTTCCCCACCAGGCTCTGCTACATAGCCTCTAGCTCCTAAATTATATATATTGTTTTCTAATCCCCAAGATTTTCTTGCGTTATCAGCAAGAACAGGGAAAATTTCAGCTGTTATGATTTCATTAGGATTTCTATCCCCCTGAACTAAAGTAGTACCATCATAGTTACATACTTGTCCTTCTCCGAAATAATAGAAAGTATTATCGTATCCAGCTAGGTTAACGGAAATAGTGTACATTAAATTATGCCAAGCATTAGCAGCATTAGTCAACTTCCATTGTTCGTTAACTATTGTACTATAGCCGGATATTCTAATATAGACATTACATCCTTTATAGGCAGCCTCTCTTGCTAATTCAGGAAACATTCCATCATGACAAATGCAAACGGCTAGCTTACTACCACCAGGACCATCACATACTGGTATACCTTCATTTCCAGGAGCCCAAGGTTCTATTGGATTCCAAGGAAAGACTTTTCTATATTTAAGTATTATCTCACCATTAGGGTCTATTATTATGGCTGTATTATAAGGGTTTTTATTTGGATCTGGATTTCTTTCCATAATTGAAAATACACCGTACACTCCAGCTTCCTTACAAGCATCTGCCATAGCATCAGACTCCTTACCAGGAATATCACAAATAAATTCTTCAGTAGTCCATTTTTTTGTATTTAGTCCTTGAAGACTATATTCTGGGAATATTATTAATTCTAAACCTGGATACCCCGACTTCATTGATTTTACCGTATCGGTAATTACTTTTAATTGTCTATCAATATCTTCTCTTGAATTGATAATAGGAACTTGCAATTGTATTGCTCCAGCTAAAAAACCTAACTTTGGTTTATTGCTACTACCAGAACTACCCATATTTTTCCCTCCTAAAGAAAACGTATTCCTACATAATTGAATTATGCTTCCTGTCAATTACATTATATAGTTGAAACCTTTAAAAGTCAATTAAGTCTTGAGAATAAGATTATAGGGCATGATTTATACCAATTAATAGAAAATACAAAAAACCAACATTTTATGTATCTATCTCTAATTTCTAGAGAATGTACATGTATGTTGGTTTAAGATTTTAATTATAATAAATTCAAATTAGATTCCTTCAAAATCATCATTATTATCTTCTACAATAGGTAGTTCAAAGGCTGTAATACCTTCCTTACCGGCATTTATTATTGCATTGGAAAACTCTTCTAAATCATCAATAGGTTCAAAAGCAGCGGTATAGAGCATTTGGAAATTTGCCCCAGCTAAAACCTTAACATTACTATTTTCATTTGTTAATAATACTGACCTATTAAATGGAGTTCCACCGGCTAAGTCTGTTAATATAATTATATTATCGTATTCTTTTAAACTTTCTAAAGCTTCAGTTAACTTCTTATCTAAACCTTCTGTTCCATCATTTTCTAAAAAATCAACTACTTTAACATTATCCATTTCTCCAGCTATTAATTTTAATCCGCTGTATAAACCAGATGGGAAATTTCCATGAGCTGTTAAAATTACTCCGTTCATAATGCCTCCTTAAAAATAAAAGGAGCCAAAGGCTCCTTTTTTATTTTGTTTATTAATCTCCTATACTTGCCAAATTATTGGTAAGCCAAGAGCTGTTGGAATTATAGTTCCTGCTAAACCTAATATTAATAATAATACTATAGATTTAATAGGTGTAAATTGTTTTTTAACCATTAATAGGTAGATTCCTAAAGTTATAAGTAATGGTAATAGTTGTGGTAAAACAGTATCTAAAACTCCTTGAATATCAACTTCAACAGGTTGTTCTTCGTATCTGTTAAAAGTAATTTCAGATCTATCATTATCTAGTTCTACTATAGTAGCTCCATCTGCTAAATCTTCTGTAATATTACCATCTTCATCTTTTGCATATAGATAATCCTCATATTGAGGTATTTCAGCATTTTCAACAATTGTTGTTATAGGAATAGCAGCGTTTGTTGTACCATTAGGTACTTTAATATTAAGGTTTGCACCACCATAGACTGCTATTAATGAACCTACTACGAAAACTCCAAGTATTGAAGCTGCTCTTGTAAATTCCTTAGCATTTTGGGTTAAAATGTCAATTGCACTTGTACCCATTTTATAGGACCAATGCATTAAGAAATACCTTATTGCAAATTGGGCAATATTAAAAATCAACAGGAAGAGTATTGGTGCTGCAATACTTCCCTCTATAGCCATGTTAGAAGTAATTCCTGCAGTTATAGGAACAAGGGTTAGCCAGAATAAAGCATCTCCTATACCTCCTAAAGGTCCCATTGCTGCAACTCTAACGGCACGAATAGTTGGAATATCTGCTTTGTTTTGCTCTAGTGATAGTACAATACCCATAACTAACGTAACTAAGAATGGATGTGTATTAAAGAACTCCAAGTTATGTGACATTGATGCTGCTAAGTCATCTTTATTAGTATGAATCTTCTCTAAGCCAGGAAGTATTCCCCATAACCATCCACCGGCCTGCATTCTTTCATAGTTGAAAGAAGCTTGTAGAAATAGTGATCTCCATGCCATTTTATTTAATGTTTTTTGTCTAACTGTGCAGCAGGAGTTTGATCTTTATAATTATCTGGAATATTATATGCCATCTTCGTCACCTCCTGAGCTATCTACAGTAATATTTTTAAATTTTGTTTGAGTTTGATAATCCCAAAACGCAAGCATGAAGCCGATTAATGCTAATAGGATTAATGCAGGGCTAGCTAAAGATTCTATAGATACTACTATAATTGCTAAAGCAAAGCCTCCAAGGAAGAATCCCCATAAATCTTTTGACATCATTACTTTAAGTAATACTGCAAATCCGACGAATTTCATCATTCCACCAGCAGCTGTTAAACCATTTTGAACTGCATTGTACCACACGTTATCACTAAGAGCTTGAATTTGTGCAGCTAATGCATTACCACCAATTAAGAATAAAATACCAATAATTCCAAAAGCGGTTCCTAAAAGAGCCATTGCTAGAACATTGATTTTTGTAATGCCCTTTGTATCTGCATTATGAGCATATTCATCAGCCTTAGTCATCATTGGTGACATTAGAGTAAATATTAATGTAACTGCTGACTGTCCTAGAATTGCAAAAGGTATAGCTGCTGCTACTGCAGCTTTTGGTTCTAATCCAACTGAAATTGCTAATATTGTAGCCATAATACCACCAATAACGGCGTTAGGTGGTTGTGCTCCACCAATAGGCATATTACCAATTGTCATTAGTTGGTAAAAACCACCAACAACAAGTCCTGTCTTCATGTCTCCTAAAATAGCACCTATAACTGGTCCCATAACAATAGGTTGATATAGTGATTCTAGGAAACTGAATTGGTCTATAGCTGCTATAAAAGTAACTATAAATACCAATATAATTTGAATCATACTTTCCTCCTTTTTAAAAATTTATACTTAACTATTATTTAAATAGTTTGTCCACATCTTCGGAAGATTCAGTAGGAACTCTTCTTATTTCAAGTTCTATTCCCTTATCTTTTAATTTTTTAAAGGCTTCAACATCATCATCATCAACAGCAACAACTTTAGCAACTTGACGTTTTCCTTCAGCCATATGCATATTACCTATATTTACTTTCTTAATAGGAACTCCACCTTCAACAAGTTTTAAAACATCTTGTGGTGTTTCAGCTATAATAAATATTTTTTGTCTTTCAGCTGCTTTGTGAATGATATCGATTGTCTTTTGGATTGTAAAATATCTTGTTGCTACACCTGTTGGTGCTGCCATGTCCATAAGACTTTGTCTCATTTTATCTCCGGCAACTTTATCGTTTGCAACTAATAATAAATTTGCTCCTATAGAGTTTGTCCATTGTGTTGCTACTTGACCATGAATAAGTCTGTTATCAATTCTAGTTAATACAATATTTGCCATAATAATTCCTCCTAAAATAAACTTATAATAATATTATTGCTTATCTCTTACTTCTATTATACCCCAAAAACATTGGAAAATAGCGGTTCTTTTTCGAAAAGTAACAAAAAAACTTTTTTTAGAATATAAAAGTTGAGTTTTTAGAGCTTTAGTTTTTCAAGATTTTTTAAAATTTTTTACATTGGCTAACTGGTATCTAAATTTTACTTAATAATTTCTGAAACTGCATATCTACTGACTTTAAGAATAGCACCAGATTTTATTTCTATATCTAAATAATCATCTTGTATTCTTTTCACCTTGCCATAAATACCATTGGAAAAAATTACTTCTGAACCAACAGAAATACTTTTATGTAGGTCTTCAAAATATTTTCTTCTTTTTTTTACAGATCTGTAATTAAAAATAGAATAGACAAGTAGAACTAGGATAATTAAGATTATTAGTGCAATAGATGCACCTAGAACATAATTCCAAATCAAATCAACTTCCCTCCTTTTAAATGACTTCAAATAGATAATACCCTATAATAGTATATAATTATCATAGCATTAAAAAAAACTATTTATAAAAAAGGTGAAAATATGAAAAAAATATTTATAATAGAAGACGAATTAGCCATAGCTACTGAACTTGAAGAACAGTTAAAAAACTGGGGTTATAATGCTAAAAAAGTCGAAAATTTTGAAAAGGTTATTGAAGAATTTAAAGAATATAATCCTGACTTAGTATTAATGGATATAAAGTTACCGTTTTTAAATGGTTTTATATGGTGTGAAAGAATTAGAGAGTTTTCAAAAACACCAATTATATTTTTAACATCTGCATCGGATAGTTTAAATTTAATAACTGCAATAAATCATGGAGGGGACGATTTTATTTCTAAACCTTTTGAAATACAGGTTTTAATTGCAAAAATTAAGGCATTATTAAGGCGTACTTATGAATTTGAATTAAGTAATTCCCTATTAGAATACAAGGGAGTAATATTAGATACAGACAATATGACTATAAAGTACAGGGATAAAACAGAGTCTTTAACAAAGAATGAATTTTTAATTTTAGAAATTCTAATGGAAAATATAAATAAGGTAATTTCACGAAATAGAATTATGGATAAGTTGTGGAATACAGATAGCTTTATAGATGATAACACCTTAACAGTGAATATTAATAGACTTAGAAAAAAATTGGAATTAATAGGAATAAAGGATTTAATAAAAACTAAAAAGGGAATGGGTTACATAATTCAATGAAAAAATTTATAGAGGCAAATAAATCATATTTTTTAAGTAGTATTGTATTTACTCTTGTATTTTTGTTAATACTTTTTATATATAGGCTGGACCTAGTAATATCCATTTATGGAATTGTCTTGTATTATGCAATTTCCCTTCCAATAGTTGTCTACAGGTATAGTAAATATAATTTAGTTATAAAAACCTTAAATAATTTAAAAGATAATAGCTTTGAAGAGGATTATAATAATATTAAATTTGAAAATAATCAGCTAGAAAGAAGTTACTATAATCTATATTTAAATAGAAATAAACAGTTATTAGAAGAAAAAGAAAGAAATAATAAATTATACAAGGAGCAAAATGAATATTTAACAATGTGGGTTCATCAAGTTAAAACTCCTATTTCGACAATATCTTTAATTTCAGAAAGAGAAGAAAATAATGAGGTAAAAATGGAGTTGTTAAGGATAAATGAATACATTGACCAGATGATTAACTATATGAAATTTGAAAATTTAAGTCAAGACTATGTATTTAGGAACGTTTCGTTAAAAAAGATAATAAACAATTCAATAAAAAAATATAAATTATTATTTTTTAAAAAGAAATTATTTGTAGATGTTAATATTGACGAAGTAGATATTTTAACTGATGAAAAATGGTTGTCCTATGTTATTCAACAGATAATTTTTAATGGAATAAAATATACTGAAAAGGGTGGAATTAAAATTTATAATGAAGAAAATAATCCCTATATACTTCATATAAAGGATACAGGTATAGGAATACCTGAAAATGATTTACAAAATATAACTAAGTGGGGTTATACAGGGGAAAATGGTCGATTAGATAAAAATTCAACAGGAATTGGACTTTATTTAGTTGACAAAGTATTAAATAAGTTTAAGTATAGTTATAAAATCCATTCAGAAGTAGGTAAAGGAACGGATTTCATTATTAATTTAAAGAGAAGGGAAATAATAAAAAACTAGTAAAAATCTCAAATTATATTTGAGGTTTTTTTCTTTGTTAATAAGCAAAGTGACAAAATGTAAGATTAAAGTAAATTCTGTAAGCTAGAGCTAAGGCAAGGATATAGGAAATAATTTAAAATATAGTTAATAAGTTAAGAAAAGAGGAAAAAATATGAAAATATTGGAAATTAATAATTTAAGAAAAATATATAAAACAAAACTTAGCTCTACAACAGTAGAAGCCTTGAAGGACATAAATTTCTCTGTAGAAAAAGGTGAATTTATTGCAATAATGGGGGAATCCGGTTCTGGTAAATCTACCTTATTAAACTTAATAGCTACTATAGACAGTCCTACATCAGGGAAAATTGTATTAGATGGAAAAAATATTTCCCTAAGTACAGAAAGTGAAATGGCAATATTTAGAAGGGAAAATCTTGGCTTTGTTTACCAGGAGTTTAATCTTTTAAATTCCCTAAACAATAGGGACAATATTTTACTACCATTGGTTTTAGCAGATGAAAAAGTAAAGGTAATGGAAGAAAAATTAAAACCAATAGCAAAAGCCTTAAACATTGAAAATATAATAAACAAATACCCTTATGAAATATCGGGAGGACAAAAGCAAAGAGTAGCAGTAGCCAGGGCTATAATAACAAAGCCAAAACTACTTCTTGCAGATGAACCAACAGGAGCCTTAGACTCTAATTCAAGTATGGAGTTATTAAACTTATTTGAACAAATAAATAAAACAGGTCAGACTATTTTAATGGTTACTCACTCAGCAATGGCAGCAAGTAGAGCCAGTAGGGTTTTATTTATTAAAGATGGAGTAATTTATTATGATATTTATAAAGCTAGCCTAAACAACGAGGAAATGTATAACAAAATAGTTAAAACACAAATGATGCTTTTAGCAGGTGGTGAGAGTATTGAATAGAATTTATAGGAAGTTCGCAATACAAAATATTAAGAATAATAAAACCTTATATATTCCATATATAATTACTTCTTCAATAACTATATTTATGTTCTATATTTTCCTTGCAATTCAAAATAATCAAGATATTTTACAATCCCGTGGTGGAGCCTATATAAAAATGGTATTGGATCTTGGAACCTATATAATTGGAATTTTTTCTGTAATCTTTCTAATATATACAAATAAATTCCTTGTAAGAAATAGGGACAGAGAACTGGGACTTATAAATATGCTAGGAGTGGACAAAAAAGGTATATCTAAAATAATGATATACGAAAATGTAATTTTAACAATAATAAACTTAGTTATAGGAATATTTTCAAGTCTAATTTTTAGTACAGCTATATTTTTGTTAATATCAAGATTTATGTCCTTGAAGATAACAGAATATATCTATATTGATTTTGAAAGTATTGTAAAAACCATTCTTGTATACCTAGTAATTTTTTTAGTAGTTTTAATTGGAAATATTATCAGAGTAAGAAAACTTAAACCCTTGGAATTATTAAAAGAATCGGAAAAAGGGGAGAAGGAGCCTAAGGCTAACATAATTTTAACAATTATTGGAATAGGTTGCATGGTAACAGGTTATGTATTGGCTCAAAATACAAAAAACGTAATGGATGCTATAGTGTTTTTTTTCATAGCTGTAATTTTAGTAATAATTGGAACCTACCTTCTTTTTACAACTGTAAGTATAGCAATACTTAAAATTTTAAAAAGAAATAAAAAAACATATTATAAATCTAAGAATATGACCTTTATTTCGTCTATGTTGTTTAGAATGAAACAAAATGGAGTAAGTCTTGCCAATATTTGTATAATTAGCACAATGGTTTTAGTAATGTTGGTAACAACAACCGCACTTTTTATTGGAGGAGAAGATGTAATAAATTCATTCTATCCTTCAGATGTAGATATTAGATATGATGAAATAGACGAAGAGAAAGAGAAAATTGTAGAAGAAATAGTTAAGAAGAATACGGAAAACAAAAAAGTAGAAATAAAGGATTATTATAATATTTCCCAATATGATATTACTACTGTAAAAACAGGAAGTGGAAATTTCAAAAAAACAAATGATGGAAATTTTAGTGATATAAGAAATTTACAATTATTTAGCATATATGATTTAGAGGATTATAATAAAATAACAGGAGAAAAAATAGATTTAAAGGATAATGAAATACTTTTATATCAAAATAAGGAAAATGACTTAGACAACTTTAAAATTGACAATGTTAATTTTAAGGTAAAGGAAAATATAAGGGAAATTGATGACCATTTTAAGAAAAGGGAAATGTCAACTTTTTCAATAGCAACTATAATAGTAAAGGATAAGGAAAAAGTCTATGAAGAAACAAGGAAGGACTTAAACTTAAATAACGAAAAAGAAAAACTAATGGTTATGGGAACATCAACAATATATTTTAATATCTCAGGAGATAAGGAAGAAATAAAATCAGCTATAGCCAATATTGATAGGGATTTATATGAAAAATATGGCCTAGATGAAGATGGCTTTAGAGTATTTAACCTAGATAATAAATTTAAAGGTGAAGAAAGCTTTAAGGGAATGCATACCGGTATATATTTAGTGACCATATTACTTTCATTGGTATTTATAGTAGCTATGATTATGATAATTTACTATAAACAAATATCAGAAGGATTAGAAGATACAAAAAATATAGGAATTTTAAATAAAATAGGAATGAGTAAGAAGGAAATAAAAAGAAATATTGGAAAACAAACAAGAGCTATTTTCTTTACACCATTAATAATTTCCATAGTTTACCTAATTGGAGCAACTAATTTAATATATAATTTAATGAATGTTATTTTAGTAGCCAATAAGGAAGTTTTTATAAAAGCGGAAATAATAACTGTAGTAGTATATGTAGTCTTTTATATCGTAGTATATAAATTTTCATCAATAGCATATTATAGCGTTATTAATAAAAATAATAAATAATAAAAAATCAGCCTTTTTCCAAGTGACCTAGATAAGTGAGAATAAATAAAAAGCACCTTGTATTGAATTTTATTGTAAAATAGAATCAATCAGAGGTGCTTTTTGTATGAAAAGAATTATGCATAGTTAAAAAACTAAAATGAAAGCTGTGGAATTATAGATGATTTTTTTAGGGATTGTAAATAGTTTTGTTTTTATTTTAGGACTATAAAAAGTTTAGATGGCTTTATTTAAATCCCTCTTTCAGACATTTTTACTTGAATTTCATTTGAATTAATTCCAACCATAGCTTCTCCTAAATCTTCGGACAATTCAGCAATTATCTCAGGGTTTTTATAGTTTTTCACAGCTTCAACAATAGCCTTTGCTCGTTTTACAGCATTTCCGGATTTAAATATACCGGAACCTACAAAAATCCCTTGAGCCCCTAATTTCATCATTAAAACTGCATCAGCAGGCGTTGCTATTCCACCGGCTGAAAAATTCACTACCGGTAATTTTTTATTATCGTGCACATACTTTAAGACTTCATAAGAAACTTGCAAATTTTTAGCTTCTGTAAATAATTCGTCCTCATTCATAAAAGATACTATTTTTATCTGTCTATTAATTTCACGCATATGGGTTACTGCTTGGACAATATCACCAGTTCCAGGCTCTCCTTTTGTTCTTATCATTGAAGCACCTTCTGTTATTCTTCTTAAGGCTTCTCCTAAATTTTTAGCACCACAGACAAAAGGTGTTTTAAATTTATTTTTATTTATATGATTTTCGTTGTCAGCAGGGGAAAGTACTTCACTTTCGTCAATACAGTTAATATTTAATGCTTCAAGAATTTCCGCTTCTACAAAATGACCAATTCTTACCTTTGCCATTACCGGTATATTTACTGCAGATACAATTTCCTTTATCATTTTAGGGTCACTCATTCTAGCAACTCCACCTTCAAGTCTAATATCAGCCGGAATTTTTTCTAAGGCCATTACAGCACAAGCACCGGCTTCTTCAGCGATTTTTGCCTGTTCAGGACTTGTAACATCCATAATTACTCCACCAATTAAACTATTAGTAAATTCTGTTTTTAAATTTTGATTCATTATTAACCTCCAATTAATTTATATTGTTATAACAATATATTTATGATAACGTTATACTGATACCATAACAAGAGCCAGAAAAGAAAAATTAATAGTACCAGTGGAGGTAATTATGATTTATATAGATAAAAATTCAAAAGAACCCTATTATTTACAGATTTATAATAATATATTAAATGATATATTATCGGGAAAAATTGTATCTGGAACTAAATTAATGGGCAGTAGGACTCTTTCAGAAAAGCTAGAAGTAAGTAGAAATACTGTAAATTCTGCCTATGCCCAATTGGCTGCAGAAGGTTATATAGAGTCTAAGAAAGGAGCTAATTTTGAAGTTTTAAATATACCCAAAATTAACAAGGCTACAAAAAAGTATTTTAAAGAAGATAAAAATAAAAATAAAACTAAAGTAAAAAACAATAATATAGTTTTCGATTTACATTTTTCAAATAATTTATTTCCAAAAGCAAAATGGAGAAAGTATTCTTTAGAGGCTTTAAATAATTATGAAGAGGTGTGTAATTCAAAAAATGAAAAGGGAAGTATTTTTTTAAGAAATGAGTTAAGAAAATATTTGTATGAATCAAGAGGGGTAAACTGTAATGAAAATCAGATTATTATTACTAACGGACTACAGGATTCTTTACAGTTAATTGTTAATTTACTAGAACTAAACAATAGTACTGTAGCTGTAGAAGAACCCTGCTACCATGATGCATATTCAATTTTTGCAGAAAACTCCAATATAGAAAAAATTTCTATAGATAAAGAGGGGATAAAAATACCAGGGGAAGTTACTTTTAAAAAAATTAAAGTAATTTATACTACACCGTCCCATCAATTTCCTACTGGAATAGTTATGTCTATAAAAAGACGTTACGAGCTTTTAAAATGGGCTGAAAATAATAATTCATATATTATTGAAGATGATTATGATAGTGAATTTACCTACTATACTAAACCAATTCCATCGTTACAATCCATTGATGAAAATAGTAGGGTAATATATTTAGGAACTTTTTCAAAATCCATTTCTCCGGCTATTAGGATGGGATACATAATTTTACCTAAATATATTCTTGAGAAATATGAAAATAGGATAAATAAATATACTTGTTCTGTTTCTTTAATAGATCAGTATATTGTTGGAAGATTTATTGAATCCGGTGATTATAAAAGACATATTAGAAAATTATGTGTTAGTTTTAAGAAAAACCACGACTTATTTGTAAAGGAATTAAGTAAGTTTAACAGTGAAATTAAAATACGTAAATCAGGAGCAGGAATATGGATTTTATTGGAATTTCCTAAGGAGAAAAGCTATGAAGAAATTTTGAATTCTGCCGAGAAGCAAGGAGTTAAAGTCTATACTTCCAAAGGAAATTGGCATCAGGAAGATAATACTAGTAAATTAATCTTGCTTGGACTTGCCCATATTAAATACAAGGATATAGAAAACTGTATTGAAAGGCTGAAAAAAGCTTGGACTTAAAAAGGAATGAGAAACTCATTCCTTAATTGTTGTCATGTAATATTTTTATTATTTGTTTTGCAGAATCACCATTACCATAAATTCCCTTTTCGAATTTTGTATTGTTGTTTTCCATTATTTTTTCGTATATTTCATTAGGTTCTGCAAGTAGGTTAATTCCCTTGTCGGTTAATTCCCTCCAAGAGGTGTCAGGCATTACAACAACACCTTCTTTATTTGCAAAGTAACTTTCCTTTTGGAAACCACCACTATCTGTTAAAGCTTTTTTACAGTTCTGTACAAGTCCCATTAAATTCAAATAATCTATTGGATCTAAAACTTTCAAATCCCTTATATATTTTTCTAAATTATTTGTTTTTATTCTAGCAGCAGTTCTTGGATGAATAGGCCAAACTACTGGTGTTTCACTATTAACCATAGCAACTTGCTCTAAAATTGTCTGTAATTTTTTAGGGTCGTCTACATTAAAGTCCCTATGTAGTGTCATAACGATATAGTTATTTGCTTCTAGGTTTAGCTTTTCAATTAAAGAATTATCAAAATAAGGTATCATTTCTAGATAGATATCGTACATTACATCACCGGTAAAGAACACATTGTTTTTAATGCCTTCTCCCTCTAAATTCTTTAGTCCGTAATCACTAGGAACAAATAAATAATCGGAGATTCTGTCGGTTATGACCCTGTTTATTTCTTCAGGCATATCCTTAGGCTCTTGTCTAAGTCCTGCTTCAATATGGGCAACTTTTATTTTCAATTTTGATGCAGCTATGGCACCAGCTAATGTAGAATTTGTATCACCATAAAGTATAACTACATCTGGTTTTTCCTTTATCATAATCTTTTCAATTTCAATTAGCATATTACCAGTCATTTGACCATGGAGGAACCGTTAATACCTAAATTGTAATCAGGTTTCTTCATGTTTAAAACTTGAAAGAAAATATCGGACATATTTTCATCATAATGTTGTCCTGTGTGAACAACTATTTCTTCAATATCGTCATATTTGTTTATTTCCTTTTGTATTATAGCTTCTTTTACAAATTGTGGTCTAGCACCAATTATAGATAGTATTTTCATATTCTCTCCTAACTTAAATCTTTAGCAACTTTTCTAGCTCTAGCTTCCCAAGTATTTTCCTCTAGAGCCATGTTGAAGTTGGGGATTAAATCTGTTAATTTATTTTTATTTTTATATATATGAATTAATTTATCTTTTAATAAATCTTCATTATAGTCTACTGTAAAGCCTATTTTATATTTTTCAATTATTCTAGAGGTAGCAGTTTTTTTTACTGATATTATTGGTTTTTTAAACTTTATATACTCAAATAGTTTTACAGGAATAGCAAAGTTCCAATATTTTTTAGGCTCAGCAAAAAGTAATGCTATATCAGATTCCTCTAAAAAAACGTCGTATTCTCCAGGACCACCGTTAATTACATTAATTCTATCAGTCATGTATTTTTTATATATTTCCTTTTGATTATTCCATTCACTTTCTCTTGTGCATAATGTAAAATGTATAAAATCTAAATCGAATATTACTTTAAAAAATAACTCCAAATTATATAAATCACCTAGGCCACCAACATAAAATATATTTAAAAACTCATTTTTAGGAGAATAATTATATATCTTCTCTTCATCTAGGGCTGGAGGAAGATTTTGTATATTACTTCCCAAACTAATTGGTAGATAATCATTCATTTTTTTATCAGGCATATATATAATATCAATATACTTTTTGTATTTTTTTAAATCGTATTTATAGAAAAAAGTAGATATTAACTGTTTGGGTTTTGATACCGTGTTTTTATATTGCTCAAAAAGCCAGTGAGTATCCCTATAGAATAACCCTATCTTTACACCATGATTTTTTAAAAACTTAAAAAACCCAAAATCCAAAAAGGGGTGTGTTGGTAGATGATTTTTTTCTGTTAGCAAAGTTGGCATTGTTGAACTTTCACTGTAACAGAAATCATAAATAACACCGTTTAAAATATTGTCTTTTATTTTATCAATTGCTTCTTCTCTTTGTGCAGCATATCCCATAATTACATCAACATCATAACCTATTTTTTTAAAGGCATCTAGCATTTTAAACGGTCTTATATGTGAACCACTATGCCTATTTTTATCTACATAATAGGGGATATGATAAATCATTCTTTTCATATTATTAAGCCCTTTATTTGTTTTTATATATAGATTAACCATCAACTATATATTGTAGCATATTTTACAATTGATGGTTAATATTTAGGGTTTAAAAGTTTTCATATATAAAGTCTATTTTTGTGTTTTTCAAATTTATTAATATTATAAAAATCAATAATATAATTAAGGTATTTTTAAATATAATAAAAAAAGTGTTTTCGTTTAATTTATTTAAAATATCTTGCCATTTTTTCATTAATTTTTAACCAACCTTTCCAATATGAATATTTAATATTATAAAAAACATTTTATATTAAATAAAAATTATTGTTGGTAGATGATATAATTATTCATCTTCATTTTTATTTTTTAAATATTGTATAAAATTATTAACTGTTGCAATATCATCTCTTTCAAAGTCAGTAGGTTGTAATACTAAGCCTATTTTTTCTTCTATTAATAATATTATACTTATAGTTGAAAGAGAGTCTATTAAACCGGCTTCAAAGAGATCTAAGTCCATATTTTCTTTTATTTCGTCAGTATCTGCTATTTCTTCCATAATTTCTAAAGCTATTTTTTCGTAATCCATATTTTCCTCCTAAATTATTTAAACAAGTACCCTGAGAATAATAGCATACCAAAAGCTATAAATTGGAAACATACTATTATACTTATTGGAGTATATAATTTTTTTGTTTTAAAATTCTTGTATATTTTTGAACTTAGGTAAATGTCGGTTATTACTAATAATATACCTTGGTAGAGACCGTAAAGTATATAATGTAGTTCAAAACCGTGCCAAATACCCATTGTTCCCATGGTAATTAAAAAGGCTACTCTTGTAGCAAGTTTTCTACTTTTAAAGTTACCGTTTCTTAAATTATTTAGTAAAAATCTACTAAAAATATAGTCGCTAAACCATTTTGATAGGGATATATGCCATCTGTCCCAAAATTCCTTCATATTTTTTGCCAGGAAGGGTTTATTAAAGTTTTCAGGAGCCTTAACTCCTAAGAAATAACTTGTTCCTATGGCGAAGTTTGAATAACCGGCAAAATCAAAGAACAAGTAGAGTGTATAGGCATACATATATATAATTGTGCTTAAAAAAGCATAATTTTTAGGTAGATAATGTAAATTTTCCAATATACGTTCATTAATAAAAGAAGCTATGGCAAATTTATAAAGTATTCCCATAACAATCTTTTTAAATCCCTCTATTAAATAATCATTAACATAAGTTACATTATTTATTTCACTATTGATTTCTTTAAAAAATCTTCTTTGCCTGTCAATAGGTCCGGAAGAAATTGTTGGGAAAAAAGTTATAAAATAAAAAATATCCAGTATATTTTTATTTTTGAAATTACCATCTTTTGTATCAATAATAATTTGCCAAACTCTGAAACTCAAATATGAAATACCAATAAAGCCAATAGGAGGCATTTTCACATGAGGTGATAGTTTTACTAAAAATAAAGGTAATATACTTAAGGTAAGAACAAGATAATAAATATATTTATTTTTATTGTTCTTCCAATAATTTGTAAAAAATATTATTAATACAAATTGGTAAACTAAGTAAAGAATAAATTGTATTAAATTTATATAGGTTTTAATATTCCAGGATAAATCCATATTGTCTACAAATATTAAGAATAGACAGGGAAGGGATACTAAAAATCCGTAATATTTAATTTTTTTACCTAAAATACCTAAAATAATAGCCGGCAGTAGAAGTATAAAATAGACATACAGGGAAAAGAAATCACCAAATTGTGTTATCATTAACTAAAATCCTCCAATAATTTCTTTCTATCTATTTTTCCATTAATATTTAATGGGAATTTATCCACTGCTATTATTTTTTTAGGAATCATGTAACTAGGTATGGATTTTTTTAATTTATTCTTAATGTCTATATTTAATTTTAAGCCTTGTAAATCCGTCTTATTATTTAAAACAACAAAAGAAGTTAAATGAGTTACTTTATCATCTTTATAAACAGGAATAGTAATAGAGTTATCTATATAGTCAATATTTCTAATATTATTTGTAATATCGTCTAATTCAATTCTATAACCGTGTAGCTTTACTTGGAAATCCTTCCTTTCTTTAAAATAGTACAAATTTCCTTTTTTATAGACAATATCACCTGTTCTATAGGCCATTTTATTATCTTCTGTTGTAAAGAATTTTTCTTTAGTAAGTTCAGGATTTTTATAATAACCCTGACTAACACTGTCACCGGTACAAATTAACTCACCATCGGTATTATCATCATCGATTATTTTACCGTCTTTTTCAATATAAAATCCAATATTTTCTCCAGGATAGCCAATTGGTAAGGAGTCTTCTGCAAGTAGATCCTCGTCTTTAATATAGCAGGCAGAAACTCCGCAAGTTGCTTCAGTAGGGCCGTATCCGTTAATAATTTCAACATCTTTAAACCTTGTATTCAATTGTCTAACTAGGTTTTTAGTTAATACTTCTCCAATGAATATAATTTTCTTTAAATTTGGAAGTAAATCTGAAGAGAATTTTTCATCAAATAAACATAATTCCATCATTGAAGGTGTTGATATCCAAACATTTAAGTTGGAGTTTTTCAAAGTATCAAATAAATAGTTGAAATCTTTAAGCATTTCTTTATCAATTGCAACTAAGGTAGCTCCAAGAGAAAAATATAGATGCACTGCTATAACAGATAGGTCAAAGGAGTAAGGTGCTTGGTCAAGAACATAGTAGTCGCCATTTCCAAATTCACAATATTCTTTAAACCAATGATTAAAGGTTTCTATATTTCTTTTTGAAATTGGCACTCCTTTAGGCTCACCGGTGCTACCTGATGTAAATAATATATAGGCAATGTCATCATCTTTAATCCAACTGTCCTGACTAATTGTAGCCTTTGGATTTTCTTTTAGTATATTGTTTAGGTCATCTTTATTTATTTCAACATAGTTGTTATTTAATTTATTTTTAGAAAAATTAAATATTAAATTACCATTTAATCTATTCATTATTTTACTTACTCTATTTTCCGGGAAAGTAATATCTATTGGAGAATAAGACCTACCTGCCTTTAAACTTGAAACAGCAGTTAAAAGCATTTCACTTTCCTTATTTCCATAAATAGCAACTGTTGAATTATCTTCTGTATTATTTTTTATATAATTAGCTAATATTTCCGACTTATTCCATAAATCCTTAAAAGTAATATTGTCATTACCATGGTTAATTGCTAATTTATCACTGTTTTTTAATTTAAATAATTCGTCTAATATCCACATAATAACTCCCTTTTAAAATTTCTTTCTGTATTATACCATAGTAAAGCTTGTAAAGTATTGAAATTTTAAAATTGTAATGATTTTGTAATATATGGAAAAGAAAAATGCATCTATAGGTAAATTTATAGATGCATTTCTTTTTAAATATCGACTTTTTTATTAAGCATATGAACTGTAAACATATATAGTAGTACAGTGATTATTATTTCAATAATGAAAAAACCAAGGTTGAGATTTATATAATTAGTAGGCTCAAACACTGAATTAGCAAGTGAAATGTAGTCTAGTTTAGAAATTGATAGACTTTTTCCTATTGATAAATAATAGGGAATAGCTATTGAAGTTACCATAGAAATGAGACTTTCGATTATTCCCCAAATAATATATACTAAAACCCAAATATAACCATTTCTACTATTCTTAAAAAATGCTTTTGTAAAAGTTATACAAAAGTATACAGCTATTAATGAAGCAAAAAACGAATATATATAGTGTAATATTAAGAAAATATTTGAGCCTAATCCTACATTAAAGTAGCTCCAAGCTTCTTTAAGAGCCATAACAATATCGGTTATATATTCATTAAGGAAAATACCGTAAATAAGTAAATTTACAATTACGGTTACTATAGCCATTAAAACTGACCAAATAAATACATTTAAAATCTTAGCATTTAATAATTGTGACCCATTTATAGGTAGACTGAATTTCAAATAGGCACTGTCTGTATAAAGATCTTTTCTAAAGGAACTAATAACCATAAATATAAAGCCTACAAAAACTGCTATAAATAAGCCAAAGACAAGTAATGATGATAAGCCCATTGAAATTGCACTAAATTCCGACATATTGTTTTCATTGATTTTAGTAGCTCTAATAATTGTAAAGGCTAAACTTAAAGAGGCAATAATTATTCCTAATATTATATATAAAAAATATTTTGAACTTTCCTTAAGTTCATATTTTAATAATTTAGTCATTATATACACCTCCAAATATTTCTTTATATTTTTCATCTATAGATATTCCGCTTTGAGTTCTTATATTTTCGGCAATATCATATTCAATGATTTTTCCATTACTAATAAAAGCAACTTCATCAAAAATATTCTCTATATCTCTAACTAAATGAGTTGAGATTATCATTGTACTTTCCGGTTCAATATTATCTATAATAGCGTTTAGAATTTCATCTCTTGCTACAGGGTCGACTCCTGCAATTGGCTCATCAAGAATATACAATTTTGCCTTTCTAGCTAATATTAATGATAGATGTAATTTTTCAACCATACCCTTTGATAGGGATTTAATTTTAGAATCTTCATTTAAAGCTAGTGAATTTAAGATGTTTTTACATTTACTAGTATTAAAATCTTCGAAAAAGTCTTCGAAAAATTTAATGCTGTCGGAAATTTTATTAAAGTTATTTAAAATACTTCTATCAGGTAAATATGATACATAGGCTTTTGTAATAGGACCGGGAGCTTCACCATCTATTAGGACTTCACCTGAATAAGAACGTAATAAGCCGGCTAAAATTTTTATTAATGTTGTTTTTCCTGAGCCGTTAGGACCTAATAAACCAACGACTGTACCGTTTTTTAACTCTAGATTTAAATTGTCTAGGGCTAGGTTGTTATTATATTTTTTAGTTAGATTAGAAATTTGTACAATACTATTCATTTTCTTTCCATCCTTCTTCAATTAATTTTATACTTTCATATTTTGTTAAACCCAGTTTTTGAATTTCATTTAAAAAATTACTTAGTATTTCTTTTGCTTTTTCTTCTTTTAAATTATTTACAATATCCGGGTCTGAAGTAACAAAATTTCCTAGTCCTCTTTTAGCATATATTACATTTTCTCTTTCCAGTTCACTGTAACTTCTTTGAACAGTATTTGGATTTACCTTTAAAGTAGATGCTATTTCTCGAACAGAAGGGACTTTTTCATCTATTTTTAATTCTCCGCGAATGATTTGGTACTTTATATAATCCATTATTTGGACATATATTGGTTGGAAATCATTAAATTTCATAAATATCTCCTTTCTATAATGTACTAACTCAATAATACATTATAGTTTGACTTTAGTCAATAGAAACATAGAGATTGTTTATATCTTTGTTAAAGTCGGTATACACCTTTATTCCGGAGCTAATAAGCTCCTTAATATATTTAATAATTTCTTCACTTATTATATCGCCCTTTTTTAAGTAAACACTTCCAGGAGGATAGATAATAATATTTTCATTTAATTTTCTACCGGCAGATTTATTTAAGGCAACAAAATGTTGCTGACTATTATTTTTATCTTCTGTGTCTTTAACTGTATTATTGTTTGTAGTAGTATCTGGCTTAAATTTTTTTAAAATCTTAGAAAGATATTCTAAATCCTCTTTTGTGTCCTCTGTAGTAGTAATTAGAACTAAAATATTTTTACTTATCATTTCAAGATAAATATTATTTTCTTCCAGATAATTTTGTACATTAGAAGCTGGTATTTTAGTTTCAAGTATAATTCTTGTAAAATCCTTATTAACATAGTCAGGTAGGTTAGGAATTTTAATCCATGGTAAATTTTCAATGGATTTTTCAAAATCTTTAATATAGTTTTTTAAATTATTTAATTTTTCCTTTCCACAGGATTCCATATAGGCCCTACTAATATCAATAGAGGCCATTAATAAATATGATGGGGAAGAAGATTGAAGTTTTTCTATCATATTTAAAACTTTTTTTATATTTAATTCACTTAAGTTATAGTTAAAATTTATTACTGAACTTTGAGTTAAGGCAGGAAGGGTTTTATGAAAGGAGTTAACAGAAATATGGGCACCGGATTTTAAAGCATTTACTGGTAAATCGGAATGATAATTTAAATGGGAGCCATGGGCTTCATCAACTAGTAGGATAATTTCATTTTCACTACAATATTTTGCTAGTTTTTCAATGTTGGAACAAAGTCCATAATAATTTGGTCTTGAAAAAACTACCATTTTAATATTTTTATTTCTTTTTAATTCATTAATAATAATATCTTCATCAATAGGTAGGACTAAACCAGAATCATAAATTATATTTTCAAGAATTATAGGGTTTAATTTATTTAACTCAATAGCACTATAAACTGACTTATGGCAATCTTTAGAAATTAAAATACTGTCCTTATTATTAGTTAGTGCCATAATAGATGCTAAAATTCCTACTGTTGTACCATTAGTTAAATAGAAACTGTATTTAGACATTCTTTCTTTTGTCAGTAAGTCCATACCTTCTTTTAAAATCTCCTTAGAATTATATAGGTCATCTGTACCATTAATTTCAGTAAAGTCTAAAGACAGTAAATTTTTGTAGATAGTCTTATATAATTCTGAAAATTTTCCCTTATGGCCAGGCATATGGAAACGGACTTTATCTTTTTTAGACATAGACAAAAGCCCCTGTAAAACAGGGGACTTTATATTTTTCATTATATTGATTCTCCTTGCATCATTTTTGCAACTTCAACCATAATTGCACATTCTGTTCTTTTCTTTTGCATTTCGCAGCCAACTTCATACGGCTTCATAATATCGCCATTAAAATTATAGGCATTAGCATGACAACCGCCGGAACAATAGAACTTGTTCCAACAATTTTTACAATCCTCTTTTGAAAAAACATGACAATTTAAAAATTCATCTTGCATTTCTCTAGGAAGTTCAACTTTTTCATCTAAAATATTTGCCATTTTGAATTTTTCATTACCAACAAATTGGTGACAAGGATAAATATCTCCTTCAGGAGTTACTGCTACATATTCACAGCCGGCACCACAGCCGGACATTCTTTTTATAATACAAGGACCTTGGGTTAAATCCACCATAAAATGGAAGAATTTAAAGGGATCACCTGCAACTTGTGCTTTAGCATAATCAATAGCTAAATTTTCATATTCCTGTAAAATAGTAGGAAGATCTTCTTCCCTTATAGCATATTCGTTGTAATCGGCATCAACAACAGGCTCAACTGAAGCTAAATCGAATCCTAAATCCTTAAAGAGTTTAACGTCTTTTGAAAAATCTAAATTCTTTCTAGTAAATGTACCTCTTACATAGTAGTACTTATTTTTTCTTCCTTGAATTAGTTTTTGGTATTTAGGAACTATAATATCGTAAGTGCCCTTGTCATTAATAGTTGGACGCATTTCATCGTTTATTTCTTTTCTTCCGTCTAAACTAAGAACAACATTGTGCATATGTCTATTAATATAGTCGATTTTATCATCATCTAATAAGATGCCATTAGTTGTTATTGTAAATCTGAAATATTTATTGTTTTTTTCTGCTATTTCATTGCCGTATTCCACTAACTCCTTAACTAAATCAAAATCCATTAGTGGTTCGCCACCAAAGAAGTCCACTTCTAAGGCTTTTCTACTGCCTGAATTAGCAACTAAATAGTCTAAAGCTTTTTTACCAACTTCTGATGACATATAGGCTTTATGTCCACCAAAATCTCCTTGAGAGGCAAAACAGTATTTACATTTTAAATTACAGTCATGTACTACATGTAGACACATAGCCTTAAGTACAGGTTCTCTTTTTTCAAATTCCTCTATATTTAGATAATCATCGGAAGTAAAAAGTAAACCTTGATTTTCCATTTCCTGAATTTCATCATAGGCTTCAGCCACTTTTTCTTTTGGATAATTATTTAATATTGAAATTATTTCTTCTTTTGTATTTGTTTTATAATAATCTAAAATATCATAACTAATATCGTCTACTACATGTACAGCGCCACCATAAATGTCTAGTACTATATTATAGTTATTCATTTTATATTTATGAATCATAAGGTCTCCTTAGTTTGTTAAAAGAATAATATTATATTCTAAAGTAGATTTTAACAATAAAAAAGAGCTATATAGCTCTTTTTTATTATCTATTTTCGTTTTCGCATTCTTGGTTTCCAACAGTACAAGATGTTTTACATGCTGATTGACAAGAAGTTTGACATTCACCACATCCACCTGTACATGCTGATTCTTTCAAAGAATTGCCTGCTAATGTTTTAATGTGTTTTTTCATAATTATGTACCTCCATAAAATATACACCTTATTATATCATAGATATTGTAATAGTAACAACAATAGAAGAAGATTAATATTAAAATTCTTCTATTATTGTTCCTTCATTATCTATTTCTAAATCCTTAATTTCCCAATTATTTGCTAAAGTATTTAAATATTTTTCGATTTTTTTATTAAAATCCTTGTCCTCTATATCTCTAAAAACCATTATAGTAGGTCCTGCTCCACTTAAATATGCAGCAAAGGCACCTAAATCATAGGACATAGAAACTATATCATAAAAATTATTAACAAGTGGTGCTCTGTAGTCCTGGTGGAGTTTGTCCTTAAAATAATATTTTAAATTTTCAAACTCTCCCTTTCTTAGGCAATCAACCATAAATAAGCAGTGGGACATATTGAAAACAGCATCTTCCATTGTAACTTTTTCAGGTAAAACCTCTCTGGCTAATTTTGTTCTAACGGCAAAGTCAGGAATTAGGGCAGTACATTTCATACCTGATGGAATATTCATTTTCTTATATCGAATTTCTCCGTCCTGCTTAATGGACATGGAAAGACCACCAAAAAATTGACTTGTTATATTATCACAATGACCTTCAATTTCAATAGCTTTTTTATAAATCTCATATTCGGTCATTTTATTTCCAAGAAAATAATTTGCAGCTATAACACCTGCTAATATACAGGAAGCTGACGTACCTAAACCACCGGACATGGGAATATCGCTTCCTGTATATATTTTTAAGGTAGGTGGCTTTTCGTTAAAATCATCATATACTTGCTTAATAGTTGTATATACTAAATTATTTTCATTACTAAATTCCTCGTAATCACTAATAATTTCTAGTTTATTACTTTCTTCAAAAGTAAATACATTGTAGAGCTTAAAGGAAAGAGCCAAAACATCAAAGCCTGGACCTAAATTTGCACTTGAAGCAGGAACTGATATTTTAAGCATTATTAGCATCTCCTATAAATTTTTTTATATTATTAAGAATATCTTCTTTTTTACTATATTCATCAAATCTAATTTTTTTATTCTTTAATGAACTTAGATTTTTAGGTGCAGGAACTGAAGTTATTTCCTGTAGTTTATTCATAATTTCAAAATCATTTAAATTATTTGTATCAACTTCTAAGGCTTTTAAAATATCCTTTGAGAATTTATAAGGTGAAGCTGTAGAGTCGATTAATGTTTTAGTTCTGTCATTTGTTTCCTTTAGGTATTTGTCATAGGCAACAGATGCAACAGCAGTATGGGTGTCAATTAAATATTTTTCATTTAATAGAGTAGTTAGTATTTTTTCATTTACTTCTTTTTCATTGGCGTAATAAGCCTTCATAAAATCCATAATGTTTAAAATACTCCTATCTATTTCATAACGACCATCTTCCTTAAGTTCCTCCATTAAAGTAGAAACAAGGCTAGTGTTTTCACCGGACATATGATATAAGAATCTTTCTACATTTGAAGATACTAAAACATCCATAGATGGAGAAGTAGTTAAAATCAAATCATTATTTTTATCATAAACACCTTTATTAATAAAATCTGTAAGAACATTATTGTCATTTGATGCACATATTAGTTTATTTACAGGTAGGCCCATTTCCTTAGCATAATAAGCAGCCAAAATGTTTCCGAAGTTTCCTGTAGGTACTACAATATTAATTTTTTCGTCGTTTTTTATTTCTCCAAATTTTAATAAATTAATATAGGAGCTGTAATAATAAACTATTTGAGGTAATAATCTACCAACATTTATAGAATTGGCAGAAGATAACTGGATTTTATTTTCATTTAATTCTTTATTAAATTCTTTATTTGCAAAAATATTTTTAACTGTAGTTTGGCAATCGTCAAAATTACCAACAACACCTAAAACATAGGTATTATTTCCCTCTTGAGTTTGCATTTGTAGTTTTTGTATTGAACTTACGCCATCTTGAGGGTAAAGTACAGCTATTCTAATGTTTTCTACGTCCTTAAATCCCTCTAAAGCTGCTTTACCAGTATCTCCACTTGTTGCAACAAGAATAACAATATTATCAAACTCATCTGATGTTTTTAATGCAGTTTGAATAAAGTAAGGAAAAATTGAAAGAGCCATATCTTTAAAGGCAGAAGTTCTTCCATGATATAATTCTACAAAATACCTGTCGCTGGTTTTTCTTATTGGTGCAATATAAGGATCCGAAAAATTAGTTGAATTATAGGCCCCATTAACACAGGTAGACAATTCTTCCGGTGTAAAGTCTGTAAAGAATTTACCTAAAATATAGTAGGCTAGGTCCTTGTATTGCATATCCATCATATGATTAATACTTCCTAATTTTGGAAATTCCTCAGGAATAAATAATCCACCTTCATCGGATATACCCTTTAATAAAGCTTTCTTCGAGTCTATATAAACATTTGAATCACGAGTACTTTTAAATTTCATGTTATTCCCCCTAAAATCGTATATATTTAACCATTATACCATGATGTAGTATTTTGTTAAATAGAAAGAAAATAAAAAAGCCATTGATTATTCAATGACTTTTGATGTTTTATCCTTATTTCTTAAAGAATTAAAAACGGTAATAAGTAAAATCAATATTATCCAAATAAACTTGTTGTCAAAAATTCCAAATCTTGAACTTGTCATAATATCTCCAAGAATAACGATGGAAAGTGTGAATATAAAGAATACATCTACAAAAGATCTCTTTATTAATTTAAACAAATATACTAAAATCGACAACATACACAACATTGTTATTCCTAATAAAATTATTCCACCGTTTAATAGGTCAACTAAGAGAAAATTATGAGGGTCAACGGTATTTGGTGCTAAATTTTTCCAATATATTCTATCTAAAATAGCCTTGTTTTCTGGTTGGTTATAAATATCTAGATTGCTAGAAGCTCCCTTTCCTATTATTTTATTCAATGTTGGATATTCTTTATAGGAGTTTTTTGCTATTTTCCAGATTACTGTTCTTTTTTCCATTGAATGTTCATCGGTAAGAATATCATCTGCTCCTCTGTTAACAACTAATCCGTCTCCAGTTTGATCTTGAGTAATTTTAGTTGTTCTTTCAGTTGTTAAATATTCATAAGAAAAAACTATGAAATTACTAATTAAAAATGTAATAAGAATAGTTATTCCTAATTTAATCAGAGATTTAAGATAAAATTTTTTATCTATTTTTCCACTTTCCTTATTTTTTAATTTTATATAAGTATCAAAAACGCCGTATAAACAAAAAAGAATTAATACTACACTCATCATTTTTGTAGTTCGTCTTGACAAGGTTAAAAATATTGTCGGCGTACAGATAATTGAAGAAATAGCTAAGGCCAAATTTCTTTTATTAAGATTCTTACTAATTCTAAAAATCAAGTATATCAGCGTAATATAGCTAAAAAACAATAACATACCAAATTTATTATAGTCTTGGATAAGTGAAAGTCTTCTTGCATAGAAGGTTGTCTTAAATATAATCATATAGGCCCAAGTATATAATGATATTATAATTGATGGTGCGCTTAAAAAATATAGTAATAAATTAACTGTATCATTGTTATCTTTTTTTGATTTATTTAAATATAGCACATAAAAAAAGATTATAGCAACCATTGAAATAATTGTTACATATTTAGTCAAGGCTACAGATTTATTATTTGTATATAGTAGACTTATTAAATCAAATGCTATATAGGCTACTATTAAGATAATCAGTATTTTTATCTCTTTTAGTTGGTTTTTAACAGAATCCAAAGAATGTAAAAACATATTTTTAGGATTTTTTAAAAATGCTATAAGAAACATAATTCCTGTAATTAGTAAAGTAATTTTATAAGGAGTAATAAAACTATATATTTTTAAATTAACTCCGGTTTCAGTTATTACAAACATAATTGTTAATAGAACCATGCTAGTAAATAAATGTAAATATTTTTTGTTGTTTAATAAATTTTTTTCCATTGTGTTAGCCTCAATTCTATTGTAATTCTTTTGGTATTCCAAATTCTTTTAAAATATTAAATTGCTCAGAATCAATTTCAAAACGAATAGAAAATTTATCGTTACCCTTTTCTAAAGTTAGAGCAAAAATAAATTTATTTGCATATAAATCGTTACTTAGTACATTATAATTTATTAAAACATGTTCATTATCCCATTTGGTTTCAATAATATCCTTATAGCTTAATATACCTGATTCATCTATATAATCATTTATTTTCAAATCTTCCACAACGGTTTTTACGTTATTATCAATTGAATTAAATTCTTCCTTAAAAACATAATTTTCATCTATTTCATTAACTTCAACAAAAGTTGAGAAACCACGTAGTAGTTTAATCAAATCCTTGTAGTCAACTAACTCTGTAGTCTTACCATAATATTTCTCAAAAGGATTGAAACTTTCTATGATTCCTTCATCATCGACTATATTATTTTCTGATATAACAATATCATTGTCTATATTTTTTATATAGTTAACAAATAAATCATTATTAAGAGAGTAACTATCTGTTAAAAAATAATTCTTTGAGCTATCATCCTTGTACATAATCTCCATTCTTTGGCCGTGTTTATATCTTTCTAGAGGAGGAGCAGGCTTTTCTTCTTCTTTTTCTTCTTTTTCTATATTAAACAAATTATCTATATAGCTTTTAAAGAAAGAATCTTCTTCTTTTTTCATTTTTTCTTCTACTTCACTTTTAGAAATAGTGAAATTATTTTTTTGTATATAGTTATCTATTTTTGTACTTTTATCTTCTAATAATGCAAATAATTGGTCGTTGTCTAATCCTGAATTAGGCTTTGATATTTGTATTAAGAACACAGTAATTAATGTACCAATTAGTAAAGTCCATTTATATTTTTTCAAAATTACCTCCATAATTATTTATAATTCTATATCTTAATAAGTTTACACTATTTTTTTTTAAGTAACAAGTTATAATAAATATAGGGAAAAGGAGTAGAAGATGAAAATTTTAATTACAACAGCCAAGGAAATGAAATTAGCAAGCAGCCTTATAGATATAGATAGACCTTTGATTTTTGAAAGTAAGTACAATGCAGTAGCCAGTAGACTAAAAAAATATTCAGTAGAGGATTTAGAAAAACTCTATAAGGTAAAAAGGGAAGTTGCAGAAAAGAATTTTAATTTATGGCAAAATATTGAAAGTAATAATAAATACACAGCCCTAGAACTTTTCAATGGATTAATGTATCGTTATATAGAATATGAAAAGCTAGATGAGAAATCACAAAATTATCTAGATGATAATTTAAGAATAATATCATCTCTTTATGGACTTATTAAACCTTTTGATAAAATAGCAGAACATAGGTTGGATTTTAGTAAAAATATAGAAATTACTAATAAAATTAAATTGGTGGATTATTGGAAAGAGGATATATCTAAGTACTTACTAAAAGAAGATAGTATTTTTATAAATCTGCTTTCTGATGAGTTTAATAAGGTATTAAATAAGGAAGTTTTAGAAAAGTCCATATTTATAAAGTTCAGGGAAATAAGTAATGGAAAACTTAAAACCCATTCTACAATTTCTAAAAAGGGTCGAGGTTCTTTTATAAAATACATGGCGGATATAAAAGCAAGTAAGGTAGAAGATTTATTCCTATTTGATTATGATGGATATAAATACGATGGGAATAATTCAAATAATAGGGAATTAATTTTTGTTAAAAATAAAAATAAATAAATGTTTTTAACTAAAGTATTGACAAATATCCCTTTACTTATTAGAATATCTATAATTGAAAGTCTTTGAAATGGAAAGTAATGTTTTTTGAATTTTAGCGAGTTGGAATAGAGTGAAAGTCCAATAAGGAGAAAAATATGAAAGTAGGACCATGGAGATGGTATTGTGAATAGTTAGCAGTACCCGTAAAGTTCCCGTTAAACTTAAGTGGATGTACTATATACATCAATAGGAGTGGTACCGCGGATATTTTCGTCTCTTTTTCTAGTTTGACTAGAGAAAGGGGCTTTTTTTAATCTGACTTAGTTTTTAGATATAAGAAAGATTAAAAGGCGAAAGTTGTTTAGTCTTAAAACTATTAAAAGTAAAGACAGTATTATATAAATTAGGAGGATTATAATGACAAAAATAAATAAAGAGGATATTAAGAAGGTTGTTTTAGCCTATTCAGGAGGCTTGGATACTTCAATAATAATTTCATGGTTAAAAGAAAATTACGATTGTGAAGTTATTGCTGTTGTTGGAAATGTAGGACAGGAAGATGAATTAGAAGGTTTAGAAGAGAAGGCTATTGCATCTGGTGCTTCTAAAATTTATATAGAGGATTTAATTGACGAGTTTGTAGATGACTATGTTTTCGAAACCTTAAAAGCCGGTGCAAAATACGAAGGAAGATATTTACTGGGAACTGCTTTTGCAAGACCTGTTATTGCTAAGAGATTAGTGGAAATTGCTCATGAGGAAAATGCAGACGCTATAGTTCATGGCTGTACTGGAAAAGGAAATGACCAGGTTCGTTTTGAACTTACAGTAAAGGCTTTCGATCCAGATTTACCAGTAATAGCTCCATGGAGAACTTGGGAAATTAAGTCCCGTGAAGATGAAATTGAATATGCAAAGGCTAGAAATATACCTTTACCTATGGAAAAAGACGAATTTTATTCAGAAGATAGAAATATTTGGCATATTTCCCATGAAGGATTAGACTTAGAATATCCTGACACTGAGCCAAACTATGACAAGGTTTTAAAACTTTCAGTATCACCGGAAAAAGCTCCAGACAAGCCAACATATGTAACTATTAGATTTGACAAGGGAGTTCCAGTAGCTGTTAATGGAGAGTATATGAAAGGATCCGATATTATTAGATATCTTAATAAAGTTGGTGGAGAAAACGGAATAGGTATAGATGATATTGTAGAAAACAGATTAGTTGGTATGAAGGTTAGAGGGGTTTATGAAAATGCAGGTGGTAGAATTTTATATACTGCCCATGAAATCTTAGAATCCTTAACTTTAGATAGGGACACTATGCATTACAAGGACAAAGTAGCTGTAGAATTTGCTTCATTGGTTTATAACGGATTATGGTTTACAACATTAAGAGAAGCCTTATCTGCATTTGTAAATAAAACTCAAGAAACGGTAACCGGGGATGTTAAATTAAAATTATATAAGGGAAATGTAATTAACGCAGGAGTAACTTCCCCTTACACATTATATGATGAGGAATATGCAACATTTGGTGAAGATGGAGTTTATGATCAAACAGATAGCCAAGGCTTTGTAAATCTATATGCTCTACCAATAAAAGTTCAAGCTATGATGAAGAAAAAAGTAAAAGAGAAAAAAGAACAAGGTAAATAATAATGAAGATGTGGAGTGGTCGATTTAAAAAAGAGCTAGATAGTTTAGCAAATGACTTTAATTCATCTATATCCGTAGATTATAAAATGTATAGAGAGGATATTGAAGGCTCAATAGCTCATGCTACTATGCTTGAAAAAGTCGACATAATAACAAAAGAAGATTTAAATAAAATTGTAGAAGGTCTTAATTCCATTTTAAAGGATATTGATTCAAATAAATTGGAATTTAATCCTAATGCAGAAGATATTCATATGTTTAATGAAGAGGAACTTACAAAACGAATTGGAGATTCAGGTAAAAAACTTCATACAGCAAGGTCAAGAAATGACCAGGTAGCCTTAGACATAAGAATGTATTTAAAAAATAAAATTAAGCTTATTCTTGAAGATATTAATAAACTTATTGACACTTTAATAGATATGGCAGAAGAAAATCTTAATACAGTTATGCCAGGTTATACTCATTTGCAAGTGGCACAGCCTGTTACCTTTGCCCATCATATTATGGCCTATGTACAGATGTTAGTAAGGGATATTACTAGATTTAAAGACTGTTATAGGAGAATGAATGAAAATCCTTTAGGTAGTGGTGCCTTAGCAACTACAACATATCCTATTGATAGATTTATGACTACTGAACTACTGGGATTTGATATTCCAACTAGAAATAGTTTAGATTCAGTTTCAGACAGGGATTTTATTGTAGAATTAAATTTTGATATTTCCATGGTAATGTTACATCTTTCAAGATTTTCGGAAGAAATAATTCTATGGGCAAGTCAAGAATTTAAATTTATAGAATTAGATGACAGTTATTCAACAGGCTCATCTATAATGCCACAAAAGAAAAATCCCGACATGGCAGAACTTGTAAGAGGAAAAAGTTCAAGGGTCTTTGGAAATTTAATGGCAACTTTAAACATGATTAAGGCACTGCCTTTAGCATATAATAAGGATATGCAGGAGGATAAGGAAAACATATTTGATTCTATAGAAACTTTAGAAATTTGCCTTTTAGTTTTTGAAGGAATGATGAGAACTTTAAAGGTAAATAAGGAAAATATGAGAGAAAAAGCTAAAAAGGGTTTTATTAATGCAACGGATTTAGCGGACTATCTTGTGAAAAAGGGAATGGCTTTTAGGGATGCTTATAAAATAACCGGACAGCTTGTAGGCTATTGTGTAGATGAAAATAAATCTTTGGAAGAATTAACTATAGAAGAATTTAAAAATTCCTCTGAACTTTTTGATGAAGATGTATATAAATATATTGATTTAGATTATATATTAGCTCAAAGAAAAGTTTATGGTGGACCAAGTCCTGAAGCGGTAA
>DUUN01000173.1 GCA_012841535.1 Gallicola sp.
ACAACCAACTGCAAATGAATGCGTATGCGGTGTTGTCCGACAGCGGTACCATTTCTGAGGAATCCTCTATTTTGAATTTTCGGGCACTGAATATCCGCGAAGCGCACGAACGCCCCGAAGCGATGGAAGAAGCCTCGGTGATGATGGTGGGGCTGAATCCCGAACGGGTGATGCAGGGGCTTGTGCAGCTGCAATATCAAATTACGGGTACCAATCAAATCAACGCATCAACGCATCAACGCATCAACAACCGGCAAGGAACTTCCGCCCCGTTGCCGATTATTCCATGCCCAACGTGAGCGACAAAGTCGTCCGCATCATTATTTCGTATACCGATTATGTTAAAAGAGTTGTGTGGCAAGAGTATTAATAAGATAAAATGAATATATTATTTTTATATATATCGCTACCTCATTTATCTGAAACAGGGGTATTTGTTGATCTGATCAAAGAATTTGCAAAACAAGGGCACAAAGTCAAAGTGGCCGTCCCCATGAATAAATGGTCAACGGAAGGCGTAAATAAAGAAGCAGGAATTGATGTTTTACGTTTTAAAACAGATCAGTTAACGAACAATACATCAAATATTAAAAAAGGGATTGCCTACATAAAGCTGATTTATCAATTTACCGGCTCAATAAAAAAATATTATGCTAATGAAAAATTTGATCTGATTATTGCACATTCATTGCCACCTGAAATTGGTATAATTGTGAGATTGTTAAAAAGGAAATACAGAGCAAAATTTTATCTGATGCTCTGTGAATATATCTGGCAGGATTCAGTTTCCTTGGGTTTTTTCAGAGAAGGAGGATTGATATGTAAATATTATCAATGGTTGGAGAAACTCACGATCAAAATGGCGGATTATATTGGATGTCCGTCTCAAGGGAACATAGATTTTACGTTGAAATACTATCCATGGGCAAAAGAGAAAAATATTCACATATTACATCATTCACAATATCCAATAAATTTACCCCCTCCGGTTGAAGATATCAAGGCAAAATATAATCTGTATGACAAGTTTGTTGCCGTTTATGGTGGCAATATGAGTATCGCACAAAAAATTCAAAATGTGATAGATCTGGCAGAAAGTTGTCTTGATTATAAAGATATTTTATTTGTATTGGTAGGAAGAGGACAGGATATTCCTTCAATCAAAGAAGAGGTTAAAAAAAGAAAGTTGACAAATATCACTTTCTTAGATTTCATGCCAAAAGATGAATATCTGCAATTATTATCGGTCTGCGATGTAGGATTAATTTCTCTTAATGAAAAATTGGCCGTACCGAATATTCCCAGTAAAACTTTGTCTTATTTCAACCTTTCTATCCCCATTATAGCCTCAATTGACAGGAATACTGACTATGGTATGTATTTAGAATCAGCCAGTGCCGGTTTGTGGTCGTATGCAGGTGAAACAGAAAAGTTCAAACAAAATCTATTGAAGTTGTACAATTCTCCCGAATTAAGAAAAGAAATGGGACAAAATGGTTATAACTTCTATATGACACATATGCTGCCTGAAAAAGCATATCAAACTATTATAAATCAATTAAATCATTAATATAGTTTGATTTATCATTTCCAAATTTTTAAATTTATTTAAAAACAAACAATTTAATTCACACTTTATGAAAGACTTTTGCAAGAAATGCGTGTTACCTATTGACTATCTTAATATTAAACTCGATGAAAACGGAATATGTCAATGGTGTAGGGATTATAAGCAAATTGATTATTTAGGTGCAGATACTCTTTTGAAGGATATTCAAGAGCCTCTTAGCAGAAATACATCAAAAAAATATGATTGCGTTGTCGGGTTTTCCGGAGGGCGTGACAGCACTTTTATTTTATGGTATGTGGTTAAAATATTAAAACTTCGTCCGTTAGCTGTTTTTTCTGACGATTTGTTTATTCCGGAATTTGCATACGATAATATTAAAAATACTGCTCAAGTTTTAGGGGTTGATCTAAAAATCATAAAACATAATTACTTAAAAAAATGCGTTAAACATCATTTAAGTGCATGGATTAAACGGCCTGTTGCCGAAACCCTTATGTTTATCAATGTTGGTGAGAGATTAGGTTACGAAACACTAGTAGAACAGGAAGCTATCAAAGAGGGTGTTAAATTAATCTTCGGAGGTCGCTCGCCTATTCAATCAGAAGAAACCTATAAAACAGATATTATGAAAATAAATCATAAAGGAGGTAGATCCTCTTGGTTCCTTGGCTGGTGCAAACAAGTTTTATTAAATCCTGCATTAATAATGAATCCATATTGCCTTAAATTGCAATATTTAGAATTTATGATAACCAGAAAAAAGGAAAAAATGATTAAAAAGCACAATTTAGTAATTATACATCCGTATTATAAATATGTGCGTTGGGAGGAAAAGACTATTGAAAATATATTATTTGATGAATTAAATTGGAAAATGCCAAATGATGCAAAAACCAGTGGAAGAATCGGATGTCAAATAGATACATTGCGACAGTATCTATTTTATCGTACATTGGGATATAATGATTACAATGTGGATTTAAGTGTTTTAATACGTGATAATCAGATTACAAGGGAAGAAGCAATTAATAAACTTAAAGAAGTGCAAACTCTTCCGGTGGAGTATATTAAGATGATAGTTAACAATGCAGGAATTGATGCTGAAAAATTTATGAAGATACTCGATGAAAAATATCCATCAAACGAGAACTAAAATAACAGCGGCAAGTAAAGCAATTCAGTATAAATGAATAGAATTATTTATGTAATTTTAATTTATATAATCTCAAGCTTCATTGTTAATAATGCAAAAGCTTCAGATACTTTAAATTATAAACAAAATAATAATTTTTTTATAGATTTATATGCAGGAATACAAAATTCAGGTATTAAAAAAGAAGATTTTGTATATTCAAATTTTTCACCCTATTTGCACATTTCTACTGGAAAATACATAAACCATAGCCTTGCAATTGCTGTAGGTTATCAGGGCACATATTTCAATTATATTGGCGATAACTATAAACATAAGTATTATTATCTCGATGCCGAGTTTATTATAAATATGAACAGATTATTACGGCTTTATGAAAATGATAAGTGGAGTATTCAGGTTATAGCCGGAACAGGTATTTTAAAAAATTATCATATGAAAAAAATAAACTGGGGACTTACAACTGCATTATTGCAAGAACTTGTTCTCAATAAAAACTATAGTTTGAAATTAAAGGCAGGAGGAATAATAGGATGGTCTATTTATCAACATGATAAAGATATTTTGCCCAACATCTCAATCGGATTGTCAAGAAAGTTTTGAGAAACCGATGAAAATTATTTAATGAACAATTGTTGGAGTTAATTCTTTCGAAAAATTAACTGTTTGAGAGATATATGTACCGCTACTTCTTTAAACGCTTGTTTGATTTTGTGATTGCTTTGATTGGTTTAATTATCCTTAGTCCGCTGTTTTTAATCCTGTGGATTGGACTTTCGATAGCCAACAAGGGAGCGGGTGCATTTTTTGTACAAGAGCGACCGGGAAAGCATGAAAAGATTTTCAAGGTGATCAAATTCAAAACGATGACTGATGAGCGGGATTCTAATGGAAATCTATTACCGGATGCTGATCGGCTAACTAAAGTTGGAAAGTTTGTACGTTCTACTTCATTGGATGAGATTCCGCAGCTGTTGAATGTAATCAAAGGTGATATGTCTTTAATTGGCCCGAGGCCCTTGTTAATTCGTTATTTGCCTTATTATACAGATTCTGAAAGATTAAGGTATACTGTTAGACCTGGAATCACTGGATGGGCACAAGTTAATGGTAGAAATACAATAAATTGGGACAGGCGGTTGGCATTAGATATATATTACGTAGAAAATTTGTCATTTAAATTGGATCTGAAGATATTTTTCAAAACACTTAAAAATGTATTTTTCAAAGAAGGTTTGATAGTCGATCCGGAATCAATAATGAAAAATCTTGATGATGAAAGAAAATTATAAAATTAGATTGATTGATAAGGATGAGGTAGAAAGATTCGTGCAGATATTCAGAGAGTCTTTTAAAACTGAGTATTTGATACCATCGATTTATAGAGGTTTAGGTATTAAAAATTTTATTCTAAATGAGTTAAACAACCCTTTATCTCCTTACAGATACTTTGGTTTATTTTATAATGATAAGCTTATTGGGTGTGCGGAATATAAAATTATCAATAAAGATACATTTTTTTTAAATCAAATTGCATCTGATAATGAATTTAAAGGAAAAGGAGTTGGTAAAGCTATAATTAATAATACTTTTGAATATTTTTCAAAGAAAGGATATAATAAAGTTCAATTAGATGTGCATGAAGATAATGAATTTGTTTTAAAGTGGTACCAATCACTGGGATTTGTTGAACTATATAAGAAATCAATTTACAAATTAAATAATTTTTTATATGATAAAACAATATATCCGGTTTATATACTAAATTATCCACAGTATAAACAATTATCTGAATATTACGGTTTCAATTATATAGATGTTATGATTGATAATAAGATTGTTCGGTTAGGCGTTATTGAAAATGACTTAATTATAAGGGAGGAGTACAGTGAATACAGTAAATTTGTCTCAGTATATATATTAAAAAAATTAAATTTCATGAATATCTATTTTATTGGTGATTGTAATCATAAAGAACCTGAATTAATTTTTATGAATAATATTCTAAGAATGGAATTAAACTTGATTGGATGATAACAAAAAAAGCAGAGTTAGCAGATAATTATAAAAGAACTTGGATATATACAAATTCGGCAAGGGAAGCATGGAGTGAAATTATTGAAATTTATAAGAAATCAAATCCTAATGGTTCAATTTTATTGCCGGCATACATAGGTTGGTCACCAAAAGAAGGAAGTGGAATATATGATTCTGTTGTAAAATCCGGATTAAGTTACAGCTTTTATAATTTAGATTTGCATTTACAAATTGACCTGAAAGATTTTAAACAGAAAGCATTAAATGATAAAAATCAATTGGTTCTTTTAGTTCATTATTTTGGTTTTCCTGATAACAATAGTTTTGAGATAACTGCCTGGTTGAGAGAAAAGAATATTTTTTTTGTAGAAGATTGTGCTCATGCTTGGCTAACTGATTTGATTGGCGGGAAATGTGGCAGAGAAGGAAATTATTCATTCTACTCTTTACATAGAATCTTACCTGTAAATAATGGTGGACTTTTAGTAAACAACAAACCATTAGTTTCAGAGAAATCTAGTATTCCTTATAATATTGTTTCATATGATTATTATGGGATATTTAATAAACGTATATCTAACTATAGATACTTGTCGCATTTGTTGAAAGATCTGAAAGATGATTTCACAATGTTGCATGAAAATTTAGAAGTAGGTATATGCCCACAAACATTACCTGTTATTGTGGAAAAATATAATAGAAATCTTCTATATAAAGAAATGAATGATTTTGGATTTGGAATGGTTAGTTTATATCATACTATGATAAATGAATTGAGCGAGTTTTCATGTGATGCTGTGAATATCTTGTCTAAAAAAATTATAAACTTCCCCATACATCAGGATGTGACAAAAAGTGATTTAGATGAAATGATAAAAAAATTAAAAGAAATTATATATGTTTGAAGTTATTAAATTAGATTCCGCGGAAGAAAGAAAAAAATATTCGGAACTCATTAATTCACAAAAAATTAATAATCCATACTTATTATTAGACTTTATGCAGGCATTCAATGGTGGGTTAGATAATTTGATATGTTTTAAATACACAAATGAAAACACGAATATTTTAATGCCAGGATACTTAAGAAATGTAATTATTGGAAAGAATATTACTCACTATTTTGATTTTATTACTCCTTATGGTTATACTGGCCCTTATTTTAATAGAAATACCTCTAATGAGGATATTGATAACTTTTGGAATTCTGTTGATAAATGATATTTAGAGAACAGTGTTGTATCTGAATTTATTAGGTTTAATTTGGATGGCAATGATAGAAACTATAATGGGTCAATAATTCCGACTATGCTTAATGTAAAAGGAAAAATTATTGATTCTGAGGAGCAGTGGCGTAATTTTGAACATAAAGTTAGGAAAAATGTAAAAAAAGCCAAAAGAGAGAATCTTTCATGTAGGGTTTTTCATATGAATGACATGTCACAAGAGGAAATACATAACTTTTATGATATATACATTCATACGATGCATAGGACTAATGCTGATGAGAAATTCTTTTTTTCATTTGAAAATATATCAATGTTTATAAATAGAAACCCTGAAAATTCTGCTATTTGTAACATTTATCATAAGGATAAAATTGTCTCATCTGAACTAATTTTAATTTCGAATGATTGTATCTTTTCATTTTTAGGCGGGACAGATGAAAATTATTTCGACAAAAGGCCTAACGATTTCCTTAAGTTTGAAATGATTAATTGGGCTCGTGAAAATAATATTAAATATTATGTATTGGGAGGTGGGTATGGTTATGAAGATGGAATTTATAAATATAAGAAGTCATTTTTCCCGAATGATATAGTCAAATATTGTACTGGTAGAAAGATTGTTAATACAGAAGCATATAATGAATTATTTGAAATGAATAATTCTTATAGAAGAGAAAAAGGATTGGAAACACTAAACTTTGATGATACAAGCTTCTTTCCATTGTATAATAAAAAAGTTGACTAGAATTTATCTTCCTACTTCGTTGATAATTAAATAACGTAAATTCAAGTAATTAATGCAACTTTTGAGGGAGAATAAGAAGAAAAAATATGGATTTGTACAGGGATTATTGAAAGATGAACAGTTTAAAAACGAAAAAATCCACGATGTCGTTTTAATAGCTTTATTTAATGAAAATGACTAATGATAGAATTTGGCTTTCTTTGGCCCATATGGGAGGAAAGGAGCAGGACTTCATAAAAGAGGCATTCGACACGAACTGGGTGGTGCCATTGGGTCCCAATGTGGATGGGTTTGAGAGAGATTTGGAGCAATTCCTTGGCAATGGGGTGCACGTGGCGGCATTGAGTGCGGGCACGGCGGCCATTCACCTGGGGCTGGTGCAGCTGGGGGTGACGCAGGGTGACGAGGTGATCTGCCAGAGTTTTACTTTTTCGGCTTCGGCCAACCCGATTGCGTATCAGGGTGCAAAACCGGTATTCGTGGGCAGCGAAACGGATACGTGGAATATGTCGCCACACTACCTGCGGGAGGCCATCGAAGACCGTATCGCGAAAACGGGAAAGAAACCGAAGGCAATTATTCCGGTGCATCTGTACGGCATGCCGGCAC
>DUUN01000221.1 GCA_012841535.1 Gallicola sp.
ACTAGTTCTATATCTTAATCCATTTGTAATTCTTATTATTTTCATTTTGATCATCCTTAATATTTAGGAATTGTATTGCTTAACTTTTTTTTATTGTGAAATGTTAATTTTTTATTAATTAAATTGATTTTAATCAACTTGCATTTTTAATAAAATTTAATTTTTCAATATTTCGTTTTACTATAATTATTTCTATTCATCAATATTGATGATATTTGATAATTCTAAAATAGTTTCTTTTTTTAAAGCTTTAACTCTAAGTTGACCTATTTTCCTTTCTATAAATCTTCTAAGAAGATATACAAATACTACTGGATCCCTTACTATCTTATTAAATCCATTAATAGCTTGTTTGTATTTTTTTTCTTTAATCATAAGCCAATAAATTTCACTATTATTCATAGCATAGAAAATTCTTTTTCGTTTATCTGATAATTTTAATATAAGAGGTGATATCGATTTGTAAAAATCATTCTTTCTATCTTCAATTGTGGCAACAGAAGGTCTATTTTTACTGTCACTTATATCAATATAAGTAAGAGGTTCACGAATTTGATAAATTTTATATTTTTCTGTGAAATAAGAAAACAATTGTACCTCTTGGTGCCTTAATAAAGATTCATCGAAATAGCCTGTTTCATCTAAACAGTTACGTTTCAATAGAACTGCACATATAGAAATTTCAATCAATCTTGACATAGTTTTGAAATTTTGGTCTTTATCAGTGTATCTAGGAATTACTCTACAAATGTTTTCATTTTTAAATTGAATCAATTCTGTTCCGACTCCACCATAATTAGCAGGAAGTTTTTTAAGAACTTCAATCTGTTTTTCTATTTTTTTATAATGCCAAAAATCATCATCATCTAAAAAAGCAATAAACTCACCTTTAGAAGCTTTAATCCCAGCATTACGTGCTGCGGCTCCATTAATATGTGTAGGCTGAGTAATCAATCGAATACGATTATCTTTTATTGAATTGATTATAATTTTAACTTTATTACTGTATTCATCTCCTATATTATTATCATCTACTATTAAAACCTCTAGATAAGAATAGGTTTGATGAAGAACACTATTTATCGCTCTTTTTAACATATCACATCTTTTATATGTTGGAATTATTACGCTAACCAACTCATTAATATAATTTTGAGATTCCATTTTTATCTCCAATCTATATAAAACTTAATTTATTTATCGCCTTAAAACAAAGCTATATAAAATTCTTTTTACAAAACTTGGCATCCCTACAAAACTTTTTATATACAGCATGTTTAGAACAGTTTCCCATTTTTTAATCATACCATTTTCATACATATAATCTTGTAAAATTCTCCAACCAGTAATTCTTATTTTTGAACTACGTTTATGATTAAAATCCTTGCCCGTTCTAACATAAACTAGCGCTTCATTCATGTTTTCTAATCTGCAATTATTTACAATCATTTTAAGCCACAAAAAATAATCCTCCAACAAAAGCAAAGTTTCATATCCTCCACATTTTTCAAGAGCACTTTTTTTAATACATACAGTTACATGATTCATAGGATTTCTTCTCTTGGCCATTTTTACTATTTCTCTATGGAAATTTGGTACATGTCGAATACGCATATTCTCATTTCTATAATCTACACTAAATTCTTTAATATCCGACCCTAAAACGTCAATGTTAGGATTATTTTTCAAATATTTCACTTGGCTTTCAAATCTTTTTGAATCACTTATATCATCAGCATCCATCCTGAAAATATATTCATAAGAGCAATATGTAGTTCCAATTCTTAACGCTTCACCTAAACCAACATTTTTCTCTAAAGGAACAATAATGACAATAGGGTCCTTATCATTTTTAAACTTATCTATAGTATTATAGAGTTCACTTGTTAATGGTCCATCAAGTACAATTACTATCTCATTTGGCTTTAAGGTTTGGTTTTCATAAATACTCTCTAGTGCACTCTTTAAATGCTTTGAATCATCATTTTTATATACTGACATTAGAACAGAAAATTTTAGCATATTCATCTACTCCTAAGCTCAACTATTTAATTTTTAAAAAATTATTATTATAAATTCAACTTTACATATTAGCTTGAAATCAAGTATTTATTGTATTGCATAAAGCTTAATTACCTAAAATATCTCTAAAATGCTGATAGGTTTATTAAGTGAAACTCCGTTTACCATTTTATTTTCTCTTTCTCACTTTTTACTCTTCCAGTCCCGCCTTCAACAACACCACTTCTATTAAGCACATTAACTATAGTCCCAAAGAAGCACTTAACATCCATCTTAAAGCTCATCTTTTCAACATATTCACCATCAAACCTAGCCTTATCTTCTATTTCAATAGTATCTCTACCATTAATCTGCGCCCAGCCAGTCAACCCAACAGGCACATCATTTGCACCATACTTGTCCCTCTCAGCTATAAGGTCATACTGATTCCAAAGAGCCGGTCTAGGCCCTATGATACTCATCTCTCCAACAAAGATGTTCCAAATCTGTGGCAACTCATCAAGGCTTGTCTTCCTTAAGAACTTACCAACCTTTGTAATCCATTGGTCTGGATTCTCTAACAGATGTGTTGGACAATCCTTAGGAGTATCTATTCTCATGGTTCTAAACTTCAATATATTAAAAT
>DUUN01000190.1 GCA_012841535.1 Gallicola sp.
ATCAGATGATATTTATGAACTTGGACTTACTGAAGCAGAAACTCCAATGGGGAATAAAGTAAGAGTTTATGATATTGAAAGATGTATATGTGATATTATTAGATCTAAAAATAGGATGGATTCAGAATTTGTTAAACATAGCGTTAGAGAATATATAAAAAGAAAAGATAAAGATCTTATTAAACTTTCTAAATATGCTGATAAAATGGGTATTAAAAAAGAAGTAATGGATTTTATGGAGGTATTTTATGAATAGTATGCAATTAAAAGCCAAACTTAGAAATGTGGCAAAAGAAAAAAATATGAATTTTAATTCATTGCTAAGATTATATATGTATGATAGATTCTTAGAAAGACTTTCTAAAAGTAAATATAGAGATAATTTTGTTTTAAAAGGTGGATTTTATTTAAGCACGTTATTTGGTATAGAAAATAGGGCAACTGTTGATATAGATACTTCTTTTAGAAATGCTAATTTTGACGAAGAAACAATAATTAATATGATTAAAGAAATTATTTCAATTGATATAAGTGATAATGCAAATATATATTATGTAGGTATAGCACCTATTAGAGATGAAGATGAATATGGTGGATTTAGAGTCAGTATGATAGTTAATTGTGATGAAATGCATGAACCAATACATATTGATATTGCAACTGGAGATCCAATAACTCCTAAAGAAATAAGATATAAGTATTTACCATTATTAGGTGATTATTACATTGACTTATATGCCTATAATATTGAAACAGTATTAGCAGAAAAAATAGAAACCATTCTTAGCAGATTAGAATTAAATGGAAGAGCAAAAGATTTTTATGATATTTATTTAATTTATACAAAAGAATGGAAAAATATCAACTTAGATCATTTTAGAAAAGCAATAGATAAAACTTTTACTAAGAGAGAATATAATGGTAATTCGTTTGAAGCTTTAGATATTATTAGAAATAGTGAAGCGTTAAAAGAAAGATGGAAAAAATATCAAAAGAACTTTACGTATGCAGAAGGTATAGAATTTGATGAAATAATGGATTGTCTAGAAACAATGATAGAACAATTTGAACCAGTTGGAGTATAATTTATGAATTATATTAAAGAAACATAAAAGATGTGATATAATAGAAAACAAATTAATTAAAGGAGGATTATTAATGAACTATTTAAACGAATATATGTCAAAACATATGAGTCATCTTGATCTTGAAAATGAATTAACAAATTTAGTAAAACAATATAACAAATTACGTAATTGTACAATGCTTGTTTATGCAGCAACGACAGAATCACCAATACCTGACGTAGCACTTAATCAAAAAGATTTCTACTTTATTAAAGATTTATTGGATAGCTGTGATACAAAGTCTGATAAATTAGAAATATATCTTGAAACACCAGGTGGTAGAGGTGAAACGGCAGAAGAGATAGTTAAATACGTTAGAAAAAAATATAATAATGTATCATTTGTAATTTGCGGTGAAGCCAAAAGCGCTGGAACAATATTGACAATGTCAGGTGATGAAATTCTAATGACAGATACTGGGAGTTTAGGCCCAATTGATGCTCAAATGTTGATTGGAAGAAGTCAAGTATCTGCTTATGATTATACTAGTTGGGTTGATGAAAAAAGAATAGAGGCCACTAAAGGGCCATTAAATCAGGTCGATATTGCTATTTTAGCTCAAATTAGTCCAGGCGAAATTAAGGGTGCAATTAATGCTCAAGAATATGCCGTAGATATGGTTGAAGAGTGGTTAGTAAAGTATAAATTTAAAAATTGGAATGAAACAGAAGCACAACACGAAAAAGTAACTGAGGAAAAGAAGAAAAAAAGAGCTAGAGAAATTGCCAATGATTTAAATAATCACAATAAATGGAAAACACATGGCCGTTCACTTAAGAGAGAGGATTTAGAAAAACTAAAATTAAAAATAACAAACATTGAAGAAGATGATAAATTAAAAGAGCTTGTTTATAGAATTCACACTATATGTAGACTAATTTACATGACTGGTAATACATATAAAATTATAGCAACGAGTAATAATAAGATTTCATTTACGGCAAATCCACTACCACCTGTTAACAATCAACCTAAACCAGAAATAGTTGAACTTGATGTTGATTGCCCAAAATGTGGTAAAAAACATAATTTGTATTTAAAATTAGTTAATAATAATGCATTAGATGCACAAGCGCAAAAAAAAGGACGTGTTAGATTTCCAAAAGATAACATTTTAAAATGTGAATGTGGATATGAAATTAATTTGGTTGACATAAGAAATAATGTTGAGTCACAAATTGGCATTAAAACAATTGATTAATAATTTAAAATAGAATATAATAATAATAGGAGGAATATAAATGAAAGATAAAAATGAAAATAAAAAAATAAAAAAAGTCAATAAAACTCCTGAAAAAAAAGAAACAGTAAAATTCTTATACAAAGTAAAAAATGAAGCTAAAAAAAGTGATATAGCTTATGATTTAAGAGTAACAAGTTACAATATATCAAACAATAATCCTTATTCATATGGAATAAGATAAAAAAATGACCTAGTCCATTAAAGGACTAGGTCATCTTCTTTTTTATTATCTAAATCTTCATCATAATCATAATAATCAGTATCTTTATAATCAATAATTGTTTTTTTAGGTTCAGGTAATTCTTTTTGTTTACTTTCTAATAATTTAGTATTTTGAACTTCAATTATTTGGACAATATTTTCAAGTCTATTTTGATACATATGAGAGTAGGTGTTAAGTGTTTCATCAATTTTAGAGTGTCCTAAGTATTTAGCTACTAATGTTATATTAGCACCACTATCAATTAGTAATGATGCACAACTATGTCTAAAATCATGCACCCTAATATCTTTAACACCAGCTTTGAAAGCATTCTTTGTTTTTCTATCTCTTAATGTGGTTTCTGGTAGGGGATCTATATTTCCAAATACATACCAGTTATCATTAAAATTATAATAAGTACTACAATCATCATATAATTCTTTATAATAATCTAATAAAAAATTAGGAATGGGTATAGTTCTATAACTAGACATTGTTTTAGGACTAGAAACTGTATAAGGCTTTCCAGTAATAGGATCAGGTGTCTTTGTTATATTTTTATTAACAGATAAACAACTTTTTCTAAAATTAATATCATTCCAAGTTAATCCTCTAAGTTCACCATTTCTAAGCCCACAATAAAATAGCGTTTGAAATGCACATATAAATTTTATATCATCTTCAACTGATAAGAATTTTTGAAATTCTTCAGGTGTATAAAATAGCATTTCTTTTTTTCTTTCGTTTGGATTAGTAAAATTAGTCATTTTATTATATACTTTTGCAAAGTTTAAATCATACCATTTAGTTCCAAAATTCATAATAGCTTTTAAATACTTATAAACACCATTTTTATATCTAGTAGATATTTTCTTTTCATTCATGGATTGTCTCCATAATTCAAAATGTCTTATATTAAATGATTCAACTTTTATATTAAATAAAGGCTCAAGATAAGGCATCATATTTCTATAGTTGTAGAGTGTAGTTGATTTAACTTTATCTTGTTGATATTTATAATGTTCATCAATTAATTGTTTAAATGTTAAATCAGTAAATTCAGTCATATTTTTAATATTAACTTTATATTCTGCTTCATGATCTTTAGCTTCTCTTCTAGTTGCAAACTTTTTAGAGTGATATCTTCTAGGTCTACCTAAGTAATCTCTATAGGTTATATCTACTACCCAAGTTCTACCATCTTTAGTAGCATATTTGCTTTTAACTTGTCTTATAGCCATATATCTTCCCCTTTCTTATTAGCTTCATCAAATTCTCTTTGTGCTTCTTCATCCATTTCACGAGCTCTTTTACCAGCCATAACAGATTCTGCAAATGATATATAATTATGTACATATGGCATTGGTCTTCTTTTCGTAATAATATCTAAAGCACGAGTTACTTTACTAAATGCATTTTTATAATATTTAAGTTCTTCATCCTTATTAGATAATTCTTTAGATTGTTCGTGTCTTATCTTTTCACTTTTAATAAGTTTTCTATTATTTTTATAAAAATCATTTTCTATAGATAAGGAAGTGATTTTATCATCTTTATCTTTTGATTCATATGTCTTTATTGTATTTAATCTTGTAAGATTATCAAAATCATTCATAAGTTTTTCTACTTCTTTTTTGCTATATCCAATGATCTTTTTCTTTAAATCTGAATTAGTATCTTTTAAAGATGTTTCTAATACGTTTTTAGCTTCATTTATTTTATCTTTATAATTATTCAAATCTTTACTTAATTTCTTTTCTTCAGCCTTTAATTCGTTAATATGATACTCTAATTTAGTTTGATGATATTTATTAGCACCAATTTCTCCTCTATCTAAATTAAAACCTTTACTTGTTATATATTTATTGAATCTATCTTGTAGTTTAGAAAAAGAATTTCTACCACCTAAATCTTTCCAAAATTGATCGTTATTTAAAAATTTACCTTTAACTGTTTCATATACCATCTCACCATTTTTATCTCTGAGTAGAATAGGTACTTCTTTATCTTTTCCATTTCTATCTTTTTTAATTTCTTTTATCAAATTACCATCTTTATCTCTTTGATAACATTTTCTTTTTACTTCATTTACCACAGGTAAAAAGTAAGCTTGTAGGTGAGGAGTGTCTTCATCAAAATGTACTTGAGCCATTACTATATTTTCTTCTCCAACTAATTCTTTTAGAAAGTTATAACTTTCATCAAAGTATTTGATTACTTCTTCAGGAATATCATCTTTACTATTAATATCAGGAGTCCATATATTTTGTC
>DUUN01000507.1 GCA_012841535.1 Gallicola sp.
ATGGTTGTATAACCTTCAAGTTTGATATTATCAGATTCTACTTTAAACTCACTTCCTGTATCTGGGTCAGCATAAAGGGAAACCATAACAATTTTTCCTTGTGAGTTAACTTTTAATAATGCTTGATTTTGGACTATCCTAAACTGAGCATCATTTTCTAATTGCGTGGCAAATACTGACGTAAAATCATTTTTAATTATATATTCTGCTTCATACGTTAAATTTTCAAAATATTTTAAAGTTATGTAAGTATCTTCTTTGAAAGTTGGTAATAATACATCTTCCAATTCATAAATTATTGGATTAGACAACACTTCCCATTGTTCACTGTCAAAGTTATATCCTACTCTTTGAATTACTTTAATTTTATTTTGTTCGATTAACAATTCATCATAGGTGTTGCCTACTTTATACAAAGGAATAGGACTATTGATGTATATCATTCTTACATTATCAAGATTTGCTTCTTCTAACCACTCATATTCCTCATTTTCTTCATTAAATAAACATCTCCAAAACTTCCCTTTTATTCCACCTTCATTAAATAATTTACCTTCTAATTCCTCGGTGGCTTCTGGAAGTGTTGCAGAGTATATTACTAATTCATTGCTAAATATTAATATATAAAAATTAAGTACGCCAGGATAAGTATATTTACTAGGATATGCCATACCTGGATACAAAGTCATTAAATCAAACCCTTTAATACTTAATTTATTTATCGCTCCTTGCGATTCAGGGGTGTTGCTTAATTTAATATAACCTCCTGTGTTTCCGATGTTTCTAATATAATCAGTTAAATCATCCACCTTTTCTGATATAACACTAAATTCGTTATTCAATCTATCGACATTGACTTGTAAATTTCTAACACTATCAGCAACACCTATCATTTGTGTTTCTTGTTGTAAATTTGTATTAACCGATATTGAATATCCACCAGTCCAACCACCGTTGTAAATTAAAGAATATTGAGCAATAGTTGGATATTCATTTACACCATCAGTAAATACAATTACATCTCCAGCCCTAACTGAACTGTCAACTGGGCATTGTGGTACACTTACATTATAAAAAATAAAACCAGCAAGTTCGTTATAGATGTTTTCAACTATTTCTTCGTTGGTTATATAAACATTTTCAGGATTTAAATAAAGGGTTGCTCCTGTATCGTTGCCAAATTCCCATTTAAAAGCACCACCATCATATACTACTCTTGTAATTTCTTTTCTTTCCCCTAAAACAAAATCAGAACATTCATCAATGTTTATTGTTTTAACTAGCTCACTATTGTGCCTTTTAAATGTTAATTTCCCATATTCATTAATTTGTGCATATCCGTACTGCAACTCGGCAATGTATGAAAGATATTGTCTAGCAAGTCTTCGATTGTCATACCAAGTAACAATTAGATCATTTTGAAACTCATAATCAGGGTCTAATTCAACTCCTGCTTTTTCACACATATCAGCAAGAATATCACTTAAATAACAGTCTTCTTCATTACTTGCTTTCTCTTCAATAATTTCGCTAGCGTCATAATAAAAATTAAATAACATCAACTTATCAACCAAAGTATAGTTATATATATATCTATCTTCTGTGAAACTATCTACTACTAAATAAAAAGTAGTATTATCATCTTCAATCTTAACATCGGTTGGGTGATTAGCTACCATTGCTTTATTTACACTTAATTTAAAAGAATTACAAGCAACACTTCCTAGTTTAAAACTATCAGTAA
>DUUN01000708.1 GCA_012841535.1 Gallicola sp.
AACTCCATTAAATGAATTCCAATTCTTAGATTAAAATACATTAATAATAGTTCTGCAACTTCTTTAGGGTATTTTGTAGTAATAGACCCATCTTCTATTCCCTCTTCTATATATTCCTCTATTTCAGGTGTCATATTTAATATATCTAGGTATTGCTCACCTATCATTCGTGGACTTTTCAACACTATTTGAGCTGAATAAATTATAGACTGAATATTGTGTGCATTTAAAGAATTAATCATTATTATCTTTATTTTTTCCAATCCGGTTTTACCCTTTTCAAAATTTTTCATCTTTTTATATTCAGTATCTACTTCAAAATTAATTAAAGTTTCTAAAATATCCTGTTTAGATTTAAAATGATGATAAATAGCACCTTTAGTCATTCCACCTAAACCATCAATAATATCTTGAATAGAAGTATTATCATAACCATTTTCCATAAAAAGTTTTCTTGAAACCCTTAGTATTTTTTGTTTAGTCTTCTCCGGATCTCTTATAGATGACATAACACACCTCTTACATACCTTTAGTATCTTAATCTTACTACATATTTTGCAATTGTCAATAAAAAATCCACATCTATATAAATTCATATATACATGTGGATTTCCTTATTTATTTTTGTTTTCCCTATTTATTTTTATATTCCTTCTCATTTTTAAATATGTTCCTATAATAAACCCTGCTATACCTGGTATTAATCCATAATATAGGGAAAGGGAATCATAGCCTACTCCTTTAAAAACCACCATTGGTAATAATACTCCGGCAAGAGGATATATTATTAGAAATAGATATTTCATCATCTTACCAAATAAACTAGATATTAAATTAGTAAGAAATGCACTCATTGGTAATAAAATATAGAAAAAAATAGTAGTAAATGCTTTTTCATATCCCTGTCCTAATAACTTACCAGAAATTATTATAATAATAGTCAAGGCTATAAAGTAAATAAAAAGAATTTTATCAATATTTGTTTTTTTGTTCAAATTAACCATCCTAACTAAAATTTTTATTTACTATATTATAACCCTAAATAATTATTACAACTAGCCAATTAATGATTTTACTTCTAAAAACTCTCTAAAGCCAAATATTCCAGCTTCTCTTCCCAGTCCTGACTGCTTGTATCCACCAAAAGGCAAATAGGCATCGGAGGAATCCTTATTAATATAAACCTCTCCAGAATTAATTTCTCTTGCAACTCTTTGTGCTATTTCATCTTCACCATATACAGCAGCTGATAGTCCATAAATAGTGTCGTTAGCTGTTTCTATGGCTTCTTCTATATTTTCAACTTCTATTATTGAAAGAACCGGACCAAATATTTCCTCTCTAGCAATAGTCATATTATTATTTACATTATCAAAGACAACAGGTTTTATAAAATATCCACCTTTAGCTTCTGTAGGAATTTCCCCTAAAATTATATTTGCCCCTTCTTCTAGTCCTAATTCTATATATTTTTTTACTTTCTTAAACTGCTTTTCACTTACTAATGGTCCTACATTAGTCTTAATATCTTTAGGATTTCCCACTACTATTTTTGAATACTGTTTCTTTATTTCAGCTATTACTTCATCCTTAATATCTTTAATAACAATTACCCTAGAAAGTGCTACACAGGTTTGGCCACAGTTTCCAAATAAAGATGTGAAAATTCTCTTAACTCCTATTTCTATATTACTATTATCTAAGAATATAGCTGGTGATTTCCCACCTAATTCAAGGGTTATTTTCTTAACTGTATTTATAGCAGTCTTAGCAACTTCCTTTCCTCCTTCTGTTGAACCGGTAAAGGAAACCTTACTAACAAGTTTATGTTCTGCTAAAATATTTCCCACTTCTCTTCCTTTTCCTGTTACTAAATTTAAAACACCTTTAGGAAGTCCTGCTTTGTGGAAACCATCTATAATATAATAAGATGTTAAAGGGGCAATTTGACTAGGTTTTAATACAAGTGTGCAGCCAGCTAATATAGCTGGAATTATCTTTTGTATAATTTGTCCCATAGGAAAATTCCAAGGAGTTAAACAGGCTACAACTCCCACAGGTTCATACCTAATTTTTCCTACACCTAATTCCTCTTCAAATTTAAAATCTCTTACAATATTAATATATGCATTAATTCTGTTTATATTATTACGGACTTGGTTATTCCTTGCAAATTTAACCGGTGAACCTTGTTCTTCAATAATTGTATTTGCAATTTCTTCTAAATTATTTTCTATGTACTCCTTAAATTTTTCTACTACTTCTATTCTTTCCTCTATATTTGTATTTTTCCAAGTTTTAAATGCATTAAAAGCTGCATTAACAGCATTATTTACATCTTCTGAATTTCCCCTTGGAACTTTGCCAATAATTTTTTTATTTGAAGGATTCTCAACTTCAATAAATTCATTTGAACTAGATTTTACAAATTCACCATTAATATACAACTTACTATAATCCATTAAAAATACCCCCTTATAATATATTTATATCCTTTTATAAGAGGGTATTAACTTAATTTAAATTTTATTGTATTTTTATATCTCCTGATACGGTTTTTACAGTCATTTTACTACTGGATTTTCCTATAATATTCCTATAACTTTTACCTATATTATTCTTTATTCCCTTTTCATCTCTAATTGAAATATCACCAGAAACTGTTGAAATATCTACAGCATAATTCATATTTTCTATTCTTCCCTTAATATCACCAGAAACTGTATTAGCAGAAAAATTATTTGAATTTCTTAAATCGAATTTAAAATCTCCCGATACTGTATCTATATTTATTTCCGGTCCATCTGCATCTATTAAAATATCCCCTGACATGGTATTTATATTAATACTGTTTTTAACTCCCTTAACCATAATGTCTCCTGAAGCAGAATTTCCTTTAAAAGTACTTCCTGAACTTTCTAAATCAAGGTCACCACTAGCAGAGAAAAAACTAACATTGTTTTTCTTTACATATATTTTTCCATCTCCACTTTCAGAACTTACACTTATATTCGCCTCGTTTCCTATTGGTAATCTTATATATATTTCTTTAATAGGACTTTTAACACCAAAAGAAAAATATTTGTTAATATCAAATTTACTAGCATTATATGTTCCAACCTTTAATGTTGTTCCTTCTTTCAATACAGTAAAGTCATATTCTTCGTCAATTGCTGTATGGCTTACTTCAATATAATCTTCATTATGGTTTTCAATAAAAACATCTGTATTGGCAACTTTCACTTCTATCCTGTGAATTGGAGTTTCTATTTTTTCATTATCCATAATTAAATCTGTAGAATCATAAACTGTACTTTCCTTTTTTGAAAATAAGTTTCCTACCTTATCTGCTATATCGGCAAAAAATTCCCCATTGAAATTATCAAAAATATTTCCTTTTTTATTTTCATTAAAAAGTCCTTCCTCTTTAAATCCTTCGTATATTTCCCTTGGACTTCCTAAAGAACGAGAAATTTCCTCTTCACTCTTTCCTTCTTCCTTTCCAGACCTAAAATGCTCCTCATAATCTAGCTTAATTTCTCTATATACAGCTGCATCTACGTTTCTAAAATAATAGTCTAGAAGTTCCATAAACTCTTTTTCATTCATTGTTTTTCCTCCTGTAAAATCATCTTCACTCCACTTACAAGTTCATTCCAATCCTCGTAAGATTTTCTTAAATATTCTTTACCTGTGTCTGTAATTTTATAATATTTCCTTTGAGGTCCTGTTTGAGATTCTTTATAATAAGTTGCCACATAACCATCTTTTGCCAGTCTTCTAAGCATAGGATAAATAGTTCCTTCTGACATTTTTATAAATTCTGCTAAAGAATCAACTATTTCATATCCGTAGGAATCTTTTCTATTTATAATTGCCAGTACACATAATTCAAGTACACCTTTCTTTAGTTGAGTATTCATTTTACCAACTCCTTAATATTATTATAAAACAAGGTACCGTTTATTGCAAGATACCTGTTAATATATAGATTCTTGTAATTTTAATAGATTAATTTTAATAAATATTACAAATAAGATTAGGTAAAAAATTATTTATATAGTATAATAGTAATAATATTCATTTACGCTTTAAAACATTAACTTACTAAGGAGGTTTATTATGAATTTTATTTTTATTTCCCCACATTTCCCAACTAATTTTGAAAATTTTATAATTCGTCTACGTGAAAATGGAGTAAATGTATTGGGAATTGCAGACGAACAATACAATAATCTTTCAGATAATTTAAAGGCTAATCTTACTGAATATTATAGAGTAAATGATTTAGAAAATTATAACGAAGTTTTACGTGCATGCGGATATTTTACCCATAAATATGGTAAAATTGACAGAATAGAATCCCACAATGAACATTGGTTGGAACTAGATGCTAAACTTAGAACAGATTTTAATGTTTTTGGTTTTCATAATGAGGATATAGACAAAATCAAAAGAAAATCTGAAATGAAAAAAGTTTTTCAAGAATGTAATATTCCAGTTGCTAAAGGTAGAGTTTTCACAGACTATGAAGACGCTGTTAAGCTGGCAATGGAATTAGGATACCCTGTATGTATTAAGCCAGATTCAGGAGTTGGAGCAAATGACACCCATAAAATCCATAATGAAAATGACTTAAAGGAATTTTATTCAATTAAACAAGATGTAGATTATATAATGGAAGAATTTATTGATGGTGATATTGTTACCTACGATGGACTAACAGATCAAAATGGTAATACAGTATTTAACTCCACTTTACTATATGATAAAGCAGTTCTTGAAATTGCCGAATTCGATACCGATATGTATTATTATATTCCTAGGGAGTTACCTGAGGACTTAATTGAATATGGCGAGCTTTGTGTAAAAGCTTTTAATGTAGTAGAAAGATTTTTCCATTTAGAATTCTTTAGAGAAAAAAATACAGGAAAATTAATTGCTTTAGAAATAAACTGTCGTCCACCTGGTGGAAGTACAACAGATATGTTTAATTATGCAAATGATATTGATGTTTACAAAGAATATGCTAATATAGTTACTCATAACACTTTTGAAGCAAAGGTTACAAGACCATATTATTGTTCTTATATAAGTAGAAAAGACAGAAACTATGTTAATTCCGTTGATGATATTATAGAAAAATATTATGATTATATTGTAGATATTCAATCTATACCTGGAATATTTTCTACAATTATGGGTAATTATGGCTTTATTATTAGAACAGCTGAAAAAGAAAAATTATCCGAAATAATAGAAGCAATATCAATTGAAAGGAGTTAAAATGAATATAGAGTATCATAGTTTTTATTCTCATCATTTAAATAGAGATATGCCATTTAAAAGATATGGCCATGGAGGAAAGGTAATAATAGTATTTCCTTCATCAGGAGGACGATTTTACGAATATGAAGACTTTAAGATGATAGAGTCTATTGCATGGTTTATCGATAATGGTCATGTACAGGTATTTACTGCCGATTCAGTAGATAAAGAAGCTTTTCTATGTGATTGGAAAAGTCCATATGACAAGGCGGAAATGCACAATGCTTACGACAGATATATAATTCACGAACTAGTAGGATTTATAAAAAGTTATACCAATAATCCTGGTCCTTATATGACTACTGGTTGTAGTATGGGTGCTTATCATGCTGTAAACTTCCTTTTAAGACATCCTGATGTATTTGATTCTACAATAGCCTTAAGTGGAGTTTATGATATAAGATATATAATAAATTCTGATTATAATGATTTTAATGTATATGAAAATTCTCCAGTTGATTATATTTGGAATCAAAATGACCCTTGGTTTATTGATAAATATAGAAATAGCAATATAATTATGGTAACAGGTCAAGGTCGCTGGGAAGAACAAAGTATTAAAGATACGAAAAAAATGGAAGAAGCTTTTGACTTTAAACAAATACCTGTCTGGATTGACTATTGGGGCTATGACGTAGATCATGACTGGCCTTGGTGGAGAATTCAAATGTCTTATTATTTAGGTAAATTATTAGAGCAAGGATATTTATATTAATCCTTGCTTTTTTA
>DUUN01000422.1 GCA_012841535.1 Gallicola sp.
ATTAGCTTAAAAATGTTATCCAAATAAATAATTAAATTATTTAAATATTCTTGAAGCACTATGAAAAACTGGTCCTACAAATTTATTGAATTTAAAACCATGTTTAATAGCTGCTGTTACAAAATTTTTAGCTTCTATAATAGATTCTTTAGGAGATAATCCTGTTGCAAGTCCTGAAGTTACTGCAGCTGCAAAAGTACATCCTGCACCATGGGTATGACTAGGTGTTATTTTTTCAGCCTTTAGTATTGCATAGCTATTTCCGTCATAATAAACATCTATAGCCAAATTACTGTCTACAGCTTTACCACCTTTAATTACAACATGTTCTGCTCCTAAGCCATGAATAATTTTAGCAGCATTTTTTATTTCTTCAATATCATGTAATTTTCCTAATCCTGAAAATATTCCTGCTTCAATTAAATTTGGAGTAACTACTGTAGCAATAGGTATTAATTCTTTTTTTATAGCTTCAGCTGTTTCAGGATTTAATAAGTCATCTTCACCTTTACAAGCTAAGACAGGGTCAATAACTATATTTTTTAAATTATATTCTAAAATCGTTTCTTTAATTAATTTTACTATTTCAACAGAACCTATCATACCTGTTTTCATAGCAGAAATTTGTTCATCCCCTGCTAAAGCTGTTTCTAGCTGTTCTTTTACTAGGTCTACTGGTAAAGTTGTAACATTATGTTTCCATTCATTTTTTGGATCCATTGTTGCAATAGTTGTTACAACAGCCATTCCATATGTTCCATATTCGGTAAATGTTTTCAAATCTGCTTCTAAACCAGCTCCACCACTTGCATCACTACCTGCAATTGTCAATGTTTTAGCTATTTTTCTCAAAAATATCATCTCCTTTGATAGCTTTAAATATATTATAACATAGAAAAATTCATCAATAAAAATATGATACAACTATAAAAATAATTATAGTAACTAATTTTTAACTTATTCGCTTCATTAAAATGATATAATATGATTTATAATGGACTAAGAATATTTTTTATTGTTATACTTAAATCATAATAAAGATAATTTTTTATGAAGTTTTTTATAGGAAACGAGATAATTCATAATTAATAAGAAATAATGTCTATACATTACATTATATCGAGGAGGAAAATATGAAAAAAATAATCAATGATCCGGAAAATGTTTTAGAGGAAATGTTAGAAGGAATGTTAAAAGCAAATCCAAATACTTTGAAAAGGTTAGAGGGAACAGATGTTATTGTTAATATAAATTCTCCTATTAAGGATAAGGTTGCTTTGGTCTCTGGTGGAGGAAGTGGACATGAGCCAGCCCATGCAGGTTTTGTAGGAGAGGGTATGTTAGATGGGGCTGTTTGCGGTTCTGTATTTACTTCTCCAACACCTGATCAGATTTTTGAAGCTATTAAGGCTGTTGATTCTGGTAAGGGAACCTTGTTAATTGTAAAAAACTACACTGGAGATGTAATGAATTTTGAAATGGCTAAAGATTTAGCCGACATGGAAGGAATAAATGTAGATTATGTTGTTGTAAATGATGATGTAGCTGTTGAAGACAGTACCTATACAGCAGGGAGAAGAGGCATAGCAGGAACCATATTTGTACATAAAATTGCTGGAGCAAAGGCTGCTAAGGGAGCAGAGTTAAATGAAGTTAAGGCTATAGCTGAAAAAGTAATAAAAAATACTAGAAGTATGGGAATGGCACTTTCTCCATGTATAGTACCGGCTGTAGGAAAGCCGAACTTTTCTTTAGATGAGGACGAAATGGAAATTGGCATAGGTATTCATGGTGAACCAGGAGTTAGTAGAGAGAAAATAAAAACTGCTAATGAAATTGTTAGTGAGCTTTTAGATAATATTTTAAAGGATATTGATTATTCTAATTCTGAAGTTGCAGTTATGGTTAACGGTATGGGTTCAACTCCTTTAATGGAATTATATATTGCAAATAATTCTGTATATGATATTTTAAAAAATAAGGGTATTAAAGTTTATAGGACTTTTGTTGGTGAATATATGACCTCTTTAGAGATGGCGGGTTTTTCAATTACCTTGTTAAAATTAGATAATGAGTTGAAAGAACTTTTAGATTATGAGACAAAAGCACCATTTTTTAAATAGGAGTAGTTATGAAGGTAGATAATATAAAAAATATAATAATAAATATAGGTAATACTATGGAGGAAAATAAGTCTTTTCTTTCAGAATTAGATGCAGCTATAGGTGATGGAGATCATGGGCATAATATGGCTAAGGGATTTAATTTAGTAATAGAAGACTTTAAAAATAATGAATATGATGATTTAGGATTGTTGTTTAAAAAAGTTGCAATGCTTCTAATATCTAATGTTGGTGGTGCTTCAGGACCGTTATATGGCACTGCTTTTATGGAGTTAAGTAAGGAATTTAGTGGCAGGGATGAATTAAATGTTTTAGATTTAGAAAAAATACTGGAACTTTCCTTAAAGGGAATAAAACTAAGAGGAAAAGCAGAACTAGATGATAAGACTATAGTTGACTCTTTACAACCAGCATATTTATCTGTAAAAAAAGATTTGGAAAACAATGAATCTGAAACTCAGATATTGGAAAATATGGTTATAGCAGCAGAAAAGGGCGTTGAGCATACTAAAGAAATTATTGCTAAAAAAGGTAGGGCAAGTTATTTAGGAGAAAGAAGTATTGGGCATCAAGATCCAGGTGCTACTTCAACATATTTAATGTTAAAAGTAATAAAAGACAGTATTAACTAGGTGGTAGTATGGTAGGAATTGTTGTAATATCCCATAGTGAAAAATTAGCAGAGGGTATTTTAGAAATTACTGAACAAATGGCTAAGAATGCCCCTGTTGTAGCTGTAGGTGGCACTAATGATGGTAGAATAGGAACGGATATTAATAGGATTTTAGCTGGTATTAATGAAGTTTATTCAGATGATGGAGTATTAATTTTCTATGATTTAGGTTCTGCTATGATGAATGCTGAAATGGCTGTAGAATTTTTAGATGAGGATAAAAAAAGAAATATAGAAATAGTAGATGCTGCTTTTGTTGAAGGGGTAATTTCTGCAGCAGTTTACTCTAACATAAATATGGACAAGGAATTTATTTTAGAGGAAATGAAAAAAATCAATATTGATAAAAGGAATTAGTTTATTGGTAAATATGCTAGAAGTCAAATTAACTTTTAGCATATTTTAATTATTAGAATATTTAATAAAAAGAG
>DUUN01000099.1 GCA_012841535.1 Gallicola sp.
CTTTAATCCTCTTTTTTCTCCATTTATATATGTTTTAGGATATGATAAAAAACTAAAGCATACTGCTCCAATTAAATAGACTACTAGTAAAACTACTACTCCTATTCCTAGCTTTTTTTTCAATTAATCACCTACTCTTATGGTATATTATAGCATAATTGCTATTTTGATTATTTACCCAGTTTTTTTATTTTTAATTATATTTATTATTGCAATAAAAAAACTACTTCAATGAAGTAGTCTATTTTACTGATCTTGAGTAGAACTCAACTATTAATGAATCTGTTATTTCAACAGGGATTTCTTCTCTTTCTGGCATTCTGTCCAGTTTGATTTTAAATCCATCCATTTTTGTTATATATGGTAAAGAATAACTGAAATTTGTTTCAAAGTTTTCTTTGAACATTTCATTTTTTCTAGATTTTTCTCTTAATTCTAATTCATCGCCAACTGAAACTGCAAATGATGGTCTATTTACTTTTTTACCGTTAACTAATATATGACCATGTACTACCATTTGTCTAGCTTGTCTTATTGATGATGCAAATCCTGCTCTATATACTAAATTGTCAAGTCTTGTTTCTAACATTTTAACAAGAGCATCCCCTGTAGCTTCTTGTGAATTATAAGCTTTTTGGAAATATCTAACGAATTGTTTTTCCATTACGCCATAATAAGCTCTAAGTCTTTGTTTCTCTAATAATTGTCTACCATATTCTGTAAGTTTTTTATCTTCTCTTCCTAAGCCTTTTCCCATTCTTTTTTCAGCTTTAGGATGTCCTGATACGTTTAATCCTAGTCTTCTAGCTTCTTTGAATCTAGGTCCCATCATTTTAGCCATTTATTCATTCTCCTTAAAATTATTTGCCGCGGATAATTTTAAGCCATTAATATTCTATAAATTCCTATGTGCTTTGTCAAGTAATTTACAGATAAAAAAGGGATTATTAAATAACCCCTGGTTTAGTCAACTAATTCTAGGATACACATCTCAGCATTATCTCCTTGACGTGGTCCTAATTTTAAAATTCGAGTATATCCACCATTTCTATCTGCATATTTAGGTGCAATTTCCTCAAATAACTTGTGTGCTATTTCATCTTTGTATATATAGCCTAAAGCTTGTCTTCTTGAATGCAAGTCTCCTTTTTTACCAAGAGTTATCATTTTTTCTGCTACTCTTCTAGTTTCTTTTGCTCTAGTAACAGTAGTCTCAATTTTTCCATTTTCAAATAAAGACTGTACTTGATTTCTTAAAAGACTGCTTCTATGATCTGTTCTTCTTCCAAGTTTTCTTAAATTAGACATCTTATCCCTCCTTTAAGCTTCTTCTTCGTTTGCAAATAAAAGTCCCATACCATGAATTTTATTTTCAACTTCTTCTAATGATTTTTTACCAAAATTTTTAATTTTGCACATTTCATCAGTAGTTTTGGATACTATATCTCCTACAGTGTCAATTCCTGCTCTTTTTAAACAGTTAAAACTTCTAAGAGATAAATCTAATTCTTCAATACTAATACTATATAGTTCATCTTTATCTACTGTATCTTCTGCTTCCTCTTCTTCTTCTTGGAAACTATAGTTTGGAAGTTCAATAAATAGTTCAAGGTAATTAGTTAGAATATCTGCCCCTTTTGATACAGCTTCCTGAGGATTAATTGTACCATTTGTCCACACTTCTAACACAAGTTTTTCTTTGTCTGATACTTGTTCTATAACTTCAAAGTTAACTTTTGTTACTGGTGTAAATGAAGAGTCAATTGCTATAACTCCTATAGCATCTTCTTCTGATTTATTTAAGTCAGAAACTCTATATCCTTTACCATTTTCTATTTCCATTGTCATTTTTATATGAGCATCTTCATTTAATGATGCAAGATAATGATCTGGATTAGCTACTTCTATATTTGTATCTACTTCTATATCCTTAGCAGTGAAAATATGAGGTCCTTTTATATCTATATTCAACTTTACTGGTTCAGCTGAATGGTTTTTAATAGCAATTCCTTTTATGTTTAAAATAATTTCAGATACATCTTCCATTACACCTTTAACAGTTGTAAACTCATGTAGAACATCTTCTATATGAATTTTAGAAACTGCCGCACCTGGTAAAGATGACAACAGTACCCTTCTAAGACTATTACCTAAAGTAGTTCCAAAGCCTCTGTCTAAAGGAGTAACAACAAATTTCCCGTAATTATTTTCTTCATTTATATCTACTATTTCAATTTTCGCATTTAAGTTTTCTGTCATAGACAATAACCCTCCTATTGAAGTCTATTGTTTAATTGAGGGTAAATACTGTAAGGCAATTCTTTACATACCTCAAATTATATACCTGTTTAATTTTAATATTAAACTCTTCTTCTCTTAGGTGGTCTACAACCATTATGTGGAACAGGAGTCATATCCTTAATTAAACTAATTTCAAGTCCTGAAGCTTGTAAAGATCTAATTGCAGCTTCTCTTCCTGAACCTGGTCCTTTAACATATACTTCTACAACTTTTAAACCATGTTCCATAGCTTTTTTAGCTGCTTCTTGTGCTGCTTCTTGTGCTGCAAAAGGAGTAGATTTTCTTGAACCACGGAAACCTAATTGACCTGCTGATGCCCAAGATATTACATTTCCTTGTAAATCACTTAAAGTAACCATTGTGTTGTTAAATGAAGATACTATATGAGCTTGGCCCTTTTCTATATTTTTTCTTTCTCTTCTTCTTACACGTGTTTGTTGTTTCTTATTTGCCAATTAATTCGCCTCCTATCTACTTGTTCTTTTGAGCTAATTTTTTAGGACCCTTACGAGTTCTTGCATTGTTCTTTGTATTTTGTCCTCTTACTGGAAGTCCTCTTTTATGTCTAATTCCTCTATAGCAATTAATTTCTTTTAATCTTTTTATATTCATAGCAACCTCTCTACGTAGGTCACCTTCTATTGTATATTTATCTAATTCATTTCTTATTGCCGCTAATTCAGTTTCTGTTAAATCTTTTACTTTTGTATCAGCATTAACACCTGCAGCATTAAGAATTTCATTTGAACGTTGTCTACCTACACCGTAAATTGCAGTTAAACCAATTTCAATTCTTTTTTCTCTAGGTAAATCTACCCCAGCAATTCTAGCCACTCTTAATTGTACCTCCTTAACCTTGTTTTTGTTTATGTTTAGGATTGTCGCAAATAACCATTACTTTACCTTTTCTCTTAATGATTTTGCATTTTTCACACATTTTTTTAACTGATGATCTTACTTTCATGTTAACCTCCTATTACTTGTTACGCCAAGTTATTCTTCCTTTAGTTAAATCGTAAGGTGATAATTCTACAATTACCTTATCACCAGGAAGAATTCTAATGTAATTCATCCTTAACTTTCCAGAGATATGAGCCGTTATTTCATGACCATTTTCTAGTCGAACTTTAAATATCGTATTAGGTAAAGCTTCTGTAACTACACCTTCTACTTCTATTATATCCTTCTTGGACATTAGTTAATGAACCTCCTCTTTGTTCTCAAAAGCCTTAAGCATTTTTCGTATCCTACAATCATTTATATCCTTACCTATAGCAAGTATTGTATTAGTTTTTTGTAAATGCTTAATTTTTTTCTTCTTTGGATTTTCTAATTTTCTTCTTTTGCCATCAACTACCAATACATGGGATTCATCCAAAAGGTCCAAAACCAATTGAAATCGTCCTTTGTCTCGACCTTTTATGGATCTAACCACCTGACCTATTACTAATTCTTTGTATTGGTCCATAAATTTCTCCCGGAAGAACTACATATTATCTAGATGATTTTTTATGATTTCAAAAACCTCATCTACAGGAAGAGTACCATCAACATTGAAAAGTAAATTCAAATCTTCATAGTATCCAATTAAGGGTGCTGTTTGATTCTCATAAACTTCAATTCTATTAAGCACTGTTTCTTCCTTATCATCTTCTCTTTGAATTACTGAATTACTATTACACAAGTCACATATTCCTTCAACCTTAGTAGGTTTACTGTCTATATGATAAGTTGCTCCACAGTTAGTACATACCCTTCTTCCAGCTAGACGCTTAACTAAGACTTCTTTGTCAACAGCTATATTAATAACTTCGTCTAACTTTATGTTTCTTTCTTCTAATCCTTTTTGCAATTTATTGGCTTGTTCTATGGTTCTTGGGAAACCATCTAATAGAAATCCATTTTTACAATCGTCTTGATCTAATCTATCCCAAACTAGGTCAACAGTTAATTCGTCTGGAACAAGTAATCCCTTATCTAAATAATCCTTTACTTGTTTACCTAATTCAGTTTGTTCTTTTATATTTTTTCTAAAAATATCCCCCGTAGATATATGAACTATATTATATTCTTCAACTATTTTAGCTGCCTGTGTTCCTTTACCTGCTCCCGGAGGACCTAGTAGTACTAATCTCATTTATAACTCCTATTTATTTAAGAAACCCTTATAATGTCTCATTGTTAACATAGACTCTATTTGTTTTATAGTCTCTAGTATTACTCCTACAACAATAATCAATGAAGTACCTGCAAATAACAGATTTAATTTTAAGAAGTAATTTACTAAAAATGGAGCTGTTGCAATTATAGCTAATATTACTGCACCAATTAATGTTATTTTACTAGAAATTCTTTGTAAAAATTCCCCTGTTGGTTTTCCAGGTCTTATTCCTGGTATAAAACCACCGTATTGTTGTAAGTTTTTAGCATATTCAACAGTATTAAATTGCACTGCACTATAAAAATATGCAAAAACAATAATTAAAAATAAGTTTACAAGACAATATATAATTAAACCACTTAAAGTGTTCATTCCAAATAAATACTCCATCCATTTTGGCGTACTTCCACCAAAAAGAGATATTATAAGTTGTGGTAATTGAAGTATAGCATTGGAGAAAATTACAGGCATAACTCCTGACATATTAACCTTAACAGGAATATGTGTAGATTGTCCACCGTACATTTTTCTTCCTACTACCCTTTTAGCATATTGAACTGGAATTCTTCTTTCCCCTTGGTTTATTTCAATAACTATTACAAGAATAACTATAGAAACCAATACTAATATAGCCATTGCCCACCAAGCATAATGTCCAACTGAAAAACCTGCCATTGTTTGTTTTACTTGATTAGGTACACCTGAAATAATACCAAAGAAAATTATAATGGAAATTCCATTACCTACTCCCTTTTCAGTAATCATCTCACCTAACCAAACTAAGAACATTGTACCAGCTACTAAAGTTAACAACATAATAGCCTTTGATAGGAAATTACCAGTTGCTACTGCTTGTCCAAACAATACCATAACTATAGCGTAAGCTTGTACTAAGGCTAAAACTACACCAATAACTTTAGTGTATTTACCCATTTTTCTTTTTCCTTCTTCACCATCTCTAGCCATTTCCTCTAATCTAGGAATAGCAATAGTTAAAAGTTGCATAACTATAGATGCTGTAATATAAGGATAAATACTAAGAGCAAATATACTCATACTCTGTAAACTACCACCTGCAAATGTATTAAGCATTTGTAGTAAGTAATTATCCTGTCCTGTCATAACCGCTTCAACTACTGATGCATCTATAAATGGAACAGGAATTACATTTCCCAATCTATATATAACTAACATTAAAAATGTGAAAATAAGTCTTTTTCTTACGTCTTCAACTTTCCAAGCATTTTTCAATGTTTGAATCATCTAAATCACCTCAGCCTTTCCTCCAGCCTTGGCTATTTTTTCTTCAGCAGTTTTTGTAAACTTCTGTGCTTTAACAGTTAAATTCTTTTCTATTTCACCATTACCAAGAATTTTTACACCGTCTTTAGCTTTTGATTTCTTTATAATACCTTTTTCTAATAAAAGTTCCGGAGTTACAACTGTACCATCTTCAAATTTATTTAAAGTAGCTACATTAACTTCAGCATATTCTTTAGCAAAAACATTAGTAAAGCCTCTTTTTGGTAATCTTCTGAATAATGGCATTTGGCCCCCTTCGAAACCAGGTCTTACTCCACCACCTGATCTTGAGTTTTGTCCATCATGTCCTCTTCCAGAAGTATGTCCAAGTCCTGAACCATAACCTCTACCAACTCTTTTCTTAGCTTTAACTCCACCGCCTGTTGCAGGTTTTAAGTCATGTAATTTCATGATACACCTCCTTATTATTTAACTTCTTCTATATCTAACATAAATGCTACTTGATTAATTTTTCCTCTGTTTGCAGGTGTATCTTCAATTTCTACAACATCACCGATTTTCTTTAATCCAAGTGCATCAACATTCTTAATATGTTTTTCTATTCTACCAATTCTGCTCTTTTTAAGAGTTACTTTAAGCTTACTCATAGGTTAAGCCTCCTTACCCTAATATTTCTTGAACAGACTTTCCTCTTAATTTAGCAACATCTTCTGCTTTTTTAAGATTTTTAAGTCCTTCCATTGTAGCATTAACAATATTTCTTGGGTTTGATGTACCAAGGGATTTTGAACGTATGTCTTTTATTCCTGCAAGTTCACAAACGTCACGTACAGGACCTCCTGCAATTACTCCAGTTCCTTCATAAGCTGGTTTTAAAAATACTTTTCCTGCTCCAAAAACTCCTATAATTTCATGAGGTATAGTTGTTCCTACTAAAGGAACTCTAATCATATGCTTTTTAGCATCTTGTACACCTTTTCTAATAGCTTCAGGAACTTCTTGTGCTTTACCTGAACCTATTCCTACAAGACCGTTTTTATCTCCAACTACAACTATAGCACTAAATCTAAAGTTTCTACCACCTTTTACAACTTTAGTTACACGGTTAATAGCTACAACTCTTTCTTCTAATTCCATACCTTCTACATTTTTAGTTAAAAGTTCCAATATTTTACCTCCTCGCCCTAAAATTTCAGTCCAGCGTTTCTAGCAGCTTCAGCTAACTCTTTAACTTTTCCATGGTATTTATAGCCTGATCTGTCAAAAACTACCTCTTCAATACCTTTTTCTAAAGCTCTTTTTCCAATAACGTCGCCTACTATTTTAGCAGCTTCTTTATTTGAAGAATTACTTAAACCACTTTTAATATCCTTGTCTAATGTAGATGCAGATACTAATGTTGTTCCAGCTATATCATCAATAATTTGTGCATATATATTTGCATTACTCTTATAAATATTTAGTCTTGGTTTTTGAGGAGTACCAGAAAGTTTCTTTCTAACTCTAGCATGTCTTGCTTTTCTGTTTGCTTCTTTATTAATTTGCTTTAACATTTACTACTCCTTCCTATTTACCAGTTTTACCAACTTTACGTCTAATATATTCATTTTCATAACGTACACCTTTTCCTTTATAAGGTTCAGGTTTTCTGTAATCTCTTATATTAGCTGCAAAGTTTCCAACTTTTTGTTTGTCAATTCCAGTTATTACTATAGTGTGAGCATCAGGAACTTCTATTTCTATTCCCTCTGGATCTTCAACTTCTATAGGATGAGAATATCCTAAATTCAAAGTAAGTTTCTTTCCAGCTTTTGCCGCTCTATATCCTGTTCCTTCAATAACTAAAGTCTTTTTGTATCCATCAGTTACACCTACAATCATGTTTTCTAGTAATGATCTAGATAATCCGTGTAAAGACTTATTCTTTTTACTGTCAGAAGGACGGGATACAACAACTGTATTATTATCTATATTAATAGTCATACCCTGATCTATTTGTTGAGTTAATTCACCTTTTGGTCCTTTAACATGTACAAGGTTGCCATCATTAACTTTAACTTCAACACCAGCAGGAATTTCTATTGGTTTTAATCCAATTCTTGACATGGTTACCTCCTAATTAATTAATTATTTATTACCAAACGTAACAAATAACCTCTCCACCTATACCTTCTTTTCTTGCAACCTTATCAGTTACAACACCTTTAGATGTAGAGATTACCGCAATACCTAGTCCTCCTAGAACTTTAGGTAACTCATTGGATCTAACATATACTCTTAGTCCTGGTTTAGATATTCTTTTAATACCTGAAATTACTCTTTCTTCCTTTGGACCATATTTTAAATCTAAAGTTATAATGCCTTGTTTATCATCTTCTGTTACATTAAATCCATCTATAAAACCTTCATCAAGTAATATTTGAGCAACGTCTCTTTTCATTTTTGATGATGGAATTTCTACTGACTTATGCTTAGCATTGTTAGCATTTCTTATTCTTGTTAGCATATCCGCTATAGGATCAGTCATCATAAAAGCTTCCTCCTCTCTTATTTTACCAGCTTGCTTTTCTAACGCCTGGGATTTCGCCTCTATAAGCCAATTCTCTAAAGCATATACGACAAATTCCGTATTTTCTTAAGTAAGCATGAGGTCTACCGCAAATTTTACATCTATTATAAGCTTGTGTACTGAATTTTGCAGGTCTTTGTTGTTTTGCAATCATTGATTTTTTTGCCACTAATATTCCTCCTTATACTACTTCTTGAATGGCATTCCCATTAGCTCTAAAAATTTCTTAGATTCTTCATCGGTTTCAGCAGTAGTCACTATAACAATATCCATTCCTCTGATTTGATCTACCATATCGTATTCAATTTCAGGAAATATTAATTGTTCCTTAATACCTAATGAGTAGTTTCCTCTACCATCAAAAGATGATGTTGAAACACCTCTAAAGTCTCTTACTCTAGGTAATGAAATACTTACTAATTTATCTAAGAAATCATACATTTTTTGTCCTCTTAAAGTAACTTTAACACCAACGTTCATACCGTCTCTTAGTTTAAAGTTAGCTATTGATTTCTTTGCTTTTGTAACTACTGGTCTTTGTCCAGTAATAGTTTCTATATCTTTAACTGCACTTTCAACAGCTTTTGGATTTTCTTTAGAAGAACCTAAACCTATGTTAAGCACTATTTTGTTTAACTTAGGAACTTCCATAACATTTCTATAACCAAAGCTTTCTGTTAATGCAGGAATAACTTCATTTCTATATTTTTCTAATAATCTGGAAGTCACTCAAATACCCCCTCTTAACTATTTAATTTCTTGACCACTAGCTTTGCTTATTCTAACTTTTGTACCATTTTCTACTTTATAACCAATTCTGCTACCTTTACCAGCTTTAGAATCGTAGTACATAACATTAGATGCATCTATAGGTCCTTCTGACTTTTGAATTCCACCAGGTTGTTCTGGTCCTCTTGGTTTTTCATGTTTAGTTTGTATATTTACACCTTCAACGATAACCTTGTTTACCTTTGGTAGAGTTCTTAATACCTTACCTTGTTTTCCTTTATCTTTACCAGCAACAACTATTACCGTATCATCTTTTTTAATTTTCATTTAATATACACCTCCAACTATAATACTTCAGGTGCCAATGAAATAATTTTCATAAAGTTTCCAGATCTTAACTCTCTAGTAACTGTACCGAAAATTCTAGTTCCCACTGGGTTTTTATCATCTTTTATAATAACGGCTGCATTATCATCAAATTTGATGTAACTTCCGTCTGATCTTCTAACACCTTTTTTAGTTCTAACTATTACGGCTTTAACAATTTCGCCTTTCTTAACAACTCCACCAGGCGTAGCAACTTTTACAGAACAAACTACTGTATCCCCGATTTTAGCGTACTTCTTATTAGTACCCCCTAAAACTCTTATAACTAGTAGTTCTTTAGCCCCTGAATTGTCTGCGACTCTTAAACGACTTTCTACTTGAATCATTTAGTCTCTCCTTTCTAGTAATAAGATCTATTTTGCTCTTTCGAGGATTTCAACTAATCTCCATCTTTTTTCTCTTGAAAGAGGTTTTGTTTCCATTATTAATACTTTATCCCCAGTATTACATTCGTTATTTTCGTCATGAGCTTTAAATTTTGTAGTCTTTTTAATTTGTTTCTTATATAGTGGATGAGCAACAAATGTATTAACAGCTACAACTATTGTTTTATCCATTTTATCTGATACAACAGTACCAATAATAGTACTTCTTTTATTTCTTTCCATAATGGATTATGCCTCCTTCCCTATATTCAGTTCTCGTTCTCTTACGATTGTCTTAATTCTGGCAATATCTTTTTTAACCCCACCAATTCTCATAGGATTATCTAACTGACCAGTAGCCAATTGAAAACGTAAGTTGAAAAGTTCAACTTTTAAATCTTTTAATGAATTTTGTAATTCAGCATCTGACATTTGTCGAATTTCTTTAGTTTTCATTAGCTTCACCGTCCTTATCTATATTATCACGAGCTACGAATTTTGTTTTAATAGGTAATTTATGTGCTGCAAGTCTCATCGCTTCTCTTGCTATTTCCTCTGTTACACCAGACATTTCAAATAATATTCTACCTGGCTTAACTACTGCTACCCAATATTCAGGTGATCCTTTACCGGAACCCATACGTACCTCAGCTGGTTTTTCTGTTACAGGCTTATCTGGAAATACTTTTATCCAAATATTACCGCCTCTTTTTATATATCTAGTCATCGCACGTCTTGCGGCTTCTATTTGATTTGAAGTCATCCAACAAGGTTCTAAAGCTTGTAAGGCATATTCTCCATAAGTAATAGTATTACCCTTGTGTGCCTTACCTGTCATTCTACCTCTATGAACCTTACGGTATTTAACTCTTTTAGGCATTAACATAGATTATTCCTCCCTCCTAGCGAATTATTTGCTTTCTGCTTGAGTTTGTTGCTTGTTTCTCTTCGCATTGTTATTTCTGTTAAATCTCTTATTATTTCTTCTTTTTCCTTTAATTTCTGGTAATTCCGCTTCTTTCATTCCTGGAAGAACTTCTCCTTTATACAACCATACCTTAACACCAAGTTTTCCATAAGTTGTATCTGCTTCAGCAAAACCATAATCTATATCCGCTCTTAAAGTTTGTAGTGGAATAGTACCTTCGCTATAACCTTCTGTTCTAGCCATGTCAGCTCCACCAACCCTACCAGAAACAGAAGTTTTAATACCTTTTGCTCCTGCTCTCATACTTCTTTGAATTGCTTGTTTCATCGCTCTTCTGAAAGATATTCTTCTTTCTAATGAAGCTGCTATGTTTTCTGCAACTAATTGCGCATTTAAATCTGGTCTTTTTATTTCTTCTACATTAACTATTACTTTCTTTCCAGTTGCTTTTTCAATTTTTGTTCTTAATACTTCTACACCAGAACCTTGTCTACCAATTACCATACCTGGTTTAGCTGTATTAATAGTAACTTTGATTTTATTTGAAGCTCTTTCTATTTCTATATCAGAAACCCCTGAAAGATAAACTTCCTTCTTTACTAGCTCACGAATTTTATGATCTTCAACTAATAAATCTCCAAAATCCTTTTTATCCGCAAACCATTTTGAGTTCCAATCTTTTATAACTCCTACTCTAAACCCATGAGGATTTACTTTTTGACCCATTCTCGCTTGCCCTCCTTATTCTCTTTCCTTTACAACAACACCAATATGACTTGATCTCTTTAAAATAGGATAAGCTGCTCCTTTAGCCTTTGGTCTCCATCTTTTCATAACTGGAGCATCATTTGCATAAGCTTCAGATACATATAACATATCTCTATCTAAATCAAAGTTGTGTTCAGCATTGGCAATTGCTGACTTTAATACCTTTTCTAACAATCTCGCACCTTTTTTAGGAGTAAATTGTAGGATTGCAAGTGCCTCATCGACATTCTTACCTCTAATTTCCTTACAGATGAAGTTAACTTTTAGAGGTGAAATTCTTTCATATTTTGCTATAGCTTTTGCTTCCATGATTCTTGTACCTCCTTTTGTTATCTTACCTTACTGCCTTTTTCACTTTTACCAGCGTGTCCTCTGTAAGTTCTTGTAGAAACAAATTCTCCTAATTTATGTCCTACCATGTCTTCAGTTATATAAATCGGTAAATGCTTTCTACCGTCATGTACAGCTATTGTATGTCCTACGAATTGTGGAAATATTGTAGAACGACGAGACCAAGTTTTTACAACTTTTTTATTATTAGACTCGTTTAATTCTTCTATCTTCTTAAAAAGATGGTCATCACAAAATGGTCCTTTTTTTACGGATCTACCCATTAAAACCCCTCCTCTTTATTACTTATTTCTTCTTCTTACGATATACATATCGGATTTCTTGTTTTTCTTTCTAGTTTTTAAACCTAATGCTGGTTTACCCCAAGGAGTTGATGGTGCTGGACGTCCTACAGGAGCTTTTCCTTCCCCTCCACCATGTGGATGGTCTACAGGATTCATAGCTGAACCTCTTACATGAGGTCTTTTTCCTAAATGTCTTGAACGACCTGCTTTACCAATAGTAACTAGTTCATTACTTAAGTTTCCAACCTGTCCTATAGTTGCACGGCATTCTTGTAAAACTAATCTAAATTCGCCTGAAGGTAATCTTAATTGTGCATATTTTCCTTCTTTAGCCATTAGTTGAGCTTCTGCTCCAGCAGTTCTTACTAATTGACCGCCTTTTCCAGGTTTAAGTTCTATGTTGTGAACTGTTGTACCTACAGGTATATCCTTTAATTTTAAAGCATTACCTATCATTATGTCAGCATTTTCTCCTGACTCGATTTTGTATCCAACTTTTAGTCCGTTAGGAGCTAAAATATATCTTTTTTCTCCATCAGCATAGTTTAATAATGCAATATTAGCTGTTCTGTTAGGATCATATTCTATTGATGCTACAGTAGCTGGTATTCCATCTTTATCTCTTTTAAAATCTATTATTCTATATCTTCTTTTTGCTCCGCCACCTCTATGACGACTAGTAATTCTACCATGTGCATTTCTTCCACCTGATTTATTTAAACTTACAGTTAAAGATTTTTCAGGTGTAGTCTTTGTTATTTCTTCAAAGCTTAATACGCTCATTTCACGTAAGCCGGCAGAGGTTGGTTTGTATTTTCTTATAGCCATTGTTGTTTACCTCCTAATTATATCCCATCAAAGAATTCAATAGTTTTAGAGTCTTCAGTTAATTTAACTATAGCTTTCTTCCAATTAGGTGTTTTACCTTGGTTAGCTCCAACTCTCTTCATTTTGCCAACAACATTCATAGTGTTTACCTTTGCTACTTTTACGCCTTCACCAAATACAGTTTCTACTGCTTTTTTGATTTCAGACTTATTGGCATCCTTAACTACTTTAAACGTATAAACTCCTAAATCCATTTTATCCATGGAATCTTCAGTTATTATAGGTTTTATAATTATATCGTATGGTGATCTCATTAAGCGAACACCTCCTCAATTTTCTTAACAGCATCTTGAGTTACTACTAAAGAATCATGTTTTATAACATCGTAAACATTTATATTTTTAGCTTCTGCAACTTCAACGCCTGCTAAATTTCTAAATGATTTATAAACTACATCATCTTTATTATCAACAACTATTAAAGCTTTTTTAGCTGCTTTAACATCTTCTAAAACTTTCTTAGCAACCTTAGTGCTTATATTATCAAAGCTTAATTTATCTAAAACAATTATTTCTTCATCATTTACTTTAGAAGTCAAAATTGATTTCATAGCTAATCTTTTAATTTTCTTAGGTGTTTTATAGCTATAATCTCTTGGTTTTGGTGCGAATATAACACCACCACCTGTCCATTGTGGACTTCTTGTACTTCCTTGACGAGCACGTCCTGTACCCTTTTGTCTCCAAGGCTTTCTTCCTCCACCTCTAACTTCAGCTCTTGTTTTTGCAGATTGAGTGCCTTGTCTTTTATTTGCAAGTTGATTTTTTACTACTTCGTAAACAACATGCTCATTTACTTCTACGCCAAATATAGCATCATTAAGTTCTATTTCTCCAACTGATTCTCCTAGTTGGTTATATACTGTAACATTAGGCATATTTCATCCTCCTTCCTAAAAATAACTATTACGCTTTAACTGACTCTTTAATTGTAACTATTCCACCCTTTGGTCCTGGAATAGCACCTTTAACCAATATAAGATTCTTGTCAGCATCTACTCTAACAATAGTTAGATTTTGAATTGTAACTTTCTCGTTACCTGTCTTACCACTGCCTTTTCTTCCTTTAAATACACGACCTGGGTAAGTACCTGCTGATCTTGCTCCAGCAACTCTATGTGACTTAGAACCGTGTGATTCTGGTCCTCTACCATAATTATGTCTTACAATAGATCCTTGAGTACCCTTACCTTTAGAAGTACCAAAAACATCCACCTTGTCATTTTCTTCAAATATATCAACTTTGATTTCTGCTCCAACTTCATAGCTTTCACCTTCATTTACAAGGAACTCTTGTAGGTGTTTCTTATAGCCAACGCCAGCTTTGTCAAAGTGACCTTTCATTGGTTTGTTTACTTTACTTTCTTTTTTATCAATATAACCAACTTGAATTGCATTATATCCATCAGTTTCAACTGATTTTACTTGAGTAACTATCATAGGTCCCGCTTCTATAACAGTTACAGGAATTAACTTTCCATCCTCTAAGAAAATTTGAGTCATTCCAACTTTCTTTCCTAATATACTCTTCATGAGCACACCTCCTAATTACTTACAGCGGATTGTTTCTTTACAATCATTCTAAGATTATAACTTTATCTCGATATCAACACCAGCAGGTAAATTTAATTTCTTTAAAGCCTCTAAAGTGTTTTTGTTAGGATTTAAAATATCGATTAGTCTTTTATGTGTTCTTTGTTCGAATTGTTCTCTACTATCTTTGTACTTGTGAACAGCTCTTAAGATTGTAATAATTTCCTTTTCTGTTGGTAGTGGAATTGGACCGGAAATTTCTGCTCCAGTTCTTTTTGTAGCTTCCACTATTTTTTGAGCAGATTGATCTATTAATTCATGATCATACGCTCTTAGTCTTATTCTAATTTTTTGTTTTGCCATCTCGGCACCTCCTCAATAATTTCAGGAAGCGTCGGATTACTTATGTCCATACACCTTGCCGGGTGTATCGTGCCTCATTTTTTATTTGACCTTTCGGTCAATAAGTAATCTTTCGCCTGAATCCTATCAGACATACTCCACGAAAATTCCCCTGAAAACCTCAGCAACCTCTCGTTTCAACGCTTTTTCCTATTTTAGGCACTCATACATTATATACAAACATAAAAAGAAATGCAAGTCTTTTTCACATTTCTTTAATGTTTTTTCTATTTATTTTTTAAAAAATCTCTATAATTATTTTCCATCCTTATTATATATAAGTTTTAAATATAAAAAACCAGCTATTATATATAGGAAAGATATTTCATAAAAATTATGACCATGATCTGGTAAAGAAATAAATACAGCTGCTGCACCACCTAGAAAATATATAACTACAGCTGAAATCAAATACAATAACTTACTTGTTTCTATTTTTCTCCCATTTAATTTTATGCCTATTAATCTTCCTATGTCCGATAAATAGCCTGTCATATGAGTCGTTCTTATGGTTATTTCATTATAGGCTATATTTAAGCCGTTTTGAGTACCACTTGTTAAGGCAATAATTGCTGTAATAATATATTTTTCACCTATTATGTATTCAGCCATACCAAGTAAAATTCCTATAACTATTAAAAAGACTCCATAACTTTTCCCCTTACCAAAACTTCTATTATTAAAAATATAGCCTGAAATTATTCCTCCAAGTAAAAATAGCAGTACAATAGTAAATAGTATTGCTGCTTTTTTAAAATCAAGCTCAAATATAGAAAATGAAATATTACTTAAATTACCGGTCATATGAGTAGTTGGAGTTCCTAGCCTAAAAATAGATAAAACATTGGCGTAGCCAGAAGTAAAAGTTAACAGTAAAATCCAAAATATGACCCTATTAAAAAACTTCTTATTCAAAAAAATCCTCCTTCATATTAACAATTATAATCATTATATCCTAATTATAGGTTAATACGAAGGAAGATTTCATTAAATACTTCCTATATATTCTTTTGTATCCTTAATTTGAATTTTTAC
>DUUN01000579.1 GCA_012841535.1 Gallicola sp.
TGCAATGACATCTATGGGTGTAGAAAAAAATATGCCAATCCTATTAACAAAACCAGGCCAATTACCAACAAGCACAGCAAAAACAATAGAGGACTGGAAATTAACTAAGGTAACAATAGGTGGAGGAAGTAAGTCGGTATCAGAAGCTGTAGAAAAAGAAGTTAGAAAATATGCAGAAGTAAATAGAATAGCTGGTGCTGACAGGTACGAAACTTCAGTATTAATAGCAGAACAAGTATATGTAAAACCAAAACATGTAGTAATAGCAAGTGGAGAAGTATTCCCAGATGCTATAGTTGGAGTACCATATGCAGCAAAGAATGGCTATCCAATATTATTGTCTAGATGTAACAATATACCAGATGTTGTTATGGACTATGTACTAGGTAATAGATAATTAAATAGGTTCTAAAAAAGAGATAATATTTTTTGATATGTCAAAAAATATTATCTTTTTTTGTGTTATTAATGAAGGGGAAATATTATTCGATTATAATAGGGGTAATTATATAATGAGGTGTAAGATGAATTTATTAGAAATTATAAGGTTACAAAAAGAGTTCTACAACTCTGGAAGTTTATTAAGTGTTAATCAAAGAATAGATTATTTAAAAAAATTAAGGGATAAAATTAAAAATTCTCAAGACGATATTTTAAAGGCAATAAAAGAAGATTTAGGAAAACATAGTTATGAGAGTTTTTTAACGGAAGTTCAAGTTGTTATTGGAGAATTGGAATATTTAATAAAGAACCTATACAAGCTAGTTACTATAAAAAACACAGGTACATCATTAAATATTTTACCAGGCAAGGGAATAGTATTAAAAAAACCTTTTGGGCAAGTTTTAGTACAATCACCATGGAATTACCCCTTCCAACTTGCTATGATTCCTACAATAGGTGCTATAGCTGCAGGAAATACAGTTATATTAAAAACTTCAAGAAAAGTACCTCAAACCAATAATATTATTAAAGAAATTACTAATGTTCTTCCAAAGGAGTTACTATATTTTGCTGAGGAATTTTCTCATAATGAAATTTTAGATGAAAAATATGATTTTTATTTTTTTACTGGCAGTAGAAAAGTGGGAGAAATTATATATGGCAAAGCAGCAGAAAATTTGGCACCGGTTGTTTTAGAGCTAGGAGGGAAAAGTCCCTGTATAGTTGATGAAACAGCTAAAATAAAAGATGCTGTTAAAAAAATTGCCTGGGGGAAATTTTTAAATTCAGGTCAAACCTGTGTAGCACCGGATTATGTTTTCCTACATAAGAAAAGAAAGGAAGAATTTATTGAATTATTTAAAAGGGAAATTAAGTTAAATTATAGTAATAGGGAGAATTTAACGAAAATAATTACAGAGGAAAAAGTAGGCCAATTGGCTTCCTTAATTAATGGTAGAAATGATATTTATGGCGGGGAATTTAACCTTGAAAATAGAACTTTTATGCCAACAATTTTAACTAATGCAAGCTTTAATGATGAAATTATGGAAGATGAAATATTCGGCCCTATTTTACCAATTATTGAGTATGAAAATCTTGATGATGTAATTGGTAAAGTTAAAACTAAACCAAGTCCTTTAGCCTTATATATTTTTAGTAATAAAAATGAAAATATAAAAAAACTTGTAAATTATTTGAACTTTGGTGGTGCTTGTATAAATGATGTTATTGTACATGTGTCTGAAATTAAATTACCTTTTGGTGGAGTAGGAGGAAGTGGATTGGGAAACTACCATGGTAAATACAGTATTGACACTTTTACCCATGAAACCGGACTTGTTGTATCTAAAAGTGGATTATCAAATTTTTTAAGATATCCACCTTATACAGAAAAAAAGTTTAAAATTATTAAAAAAATTTTAGGTTAAAAATATAGGCTCCAAGTAATAGCATGTAGAATACTGTAGATACTATTATAGTAGTGATAAATTTCTTTTTAGATAGTTTATGTTTAAATAACAGCATTCCAAAGGAACTGCCTAAAAAACCTCCAATGACTACTAATGATAAAAGGAAAAATTCAGATATTCTATATTGATTTTTACTAGCTTTGTATTTATCTACTCCATAAAAAACAAAGGTTAATATATTTATAAATACAAAATAGCTATAGATTAATTTTATAAGTTGCATATTTACTCCTTGTTAAATAATAAATTCTTTTAATAAAATCCTATTATAGGAGTATACCATAATAAGATAGTTTGAAAAAACTATATGTATTATATATGGAATTATTTGATTATTTTCAGTTATTTCTTTTTATTATATATAGGGGTATAAGTAATATAGGTAAAAGATTACTAAAATTGTATTAGAACATTTAACAATTGAAGTAAGAAAGGGTTAATATAAAAGATTGATTTTGAAAGAGGTGTAAAAATGAAAAAATCCGTTACGCTAATAATGGGAAAAATCTATAATCCGGAAACTGATAGGGTGGAGTTTGGAAGTAAAAATTTTAAGACAATAGTCCAAACTGTAAGAGATTTTAATGAAGCTAAGGAATATGTTTTAAAATTTGTTGAAGAAGGGGTAGAAGACTTTGAGTTATGTGGTGCTTTTGGTAAGGATAAGGCTAGAGAATTAATTGAATTAACAGAACACAAGGTAGGAATAAGCTATGTTGTTACTGATGAAGATATGAAACCCTTAGTAGATGAATTTTATACATTTGGAAAGAAAAAATAATGTCAAGAGAAAATAGAATTTGTGATTGGGCAGAAGGTTCTAAAGTTGAAAGGGAATACCACGACAATGAATGGGGTATTCCCAATCATGATGATAGGTATCTTTTTGAGATGTTAATACTAGAAGGTGCACAGGCTGGACTTAGTTGGTCAATTATTTTAAATAAGAGAAATGAATATAAAAAGGCTTTTGATAATTTTGAACCTAGTATAGTAGCAAAATATAGTATGAAAAAAAGAGAAGAACTTTTAAATAACAAGGGGATTGTAAGAAATAAGAGGAAAATTGAATCGGCTATAAATAATGCAATAAGATTTTTAGAAGTACAGGAGGAATTTGGTACTTTCGACAAATATATTTGGAGTTTTACTAATGGTAAGCAAGTTATTAATAGATGGGCTAAAATAGAAGATGTTCCTTCAAGTTCGGACCTTTCAAGAAGAATAAGTGCAGATTTGAAAATGAGAGGTTTTACTTTTGTAGGAGAAGTAATAATATACTCTTATTTACAAGCAATAGGAGTAATTGATGACCATTTAGTTTATTGTTGTAGGAATAAGCAATAGGAGAGATTATGACTTTAATATTTGCTCATAGAGGAAGTAAGGGAACTCACCCGGAAAATACATTGGCTTCAATAAGGGAGGCAGTAAATATTGGAGCTGATGGTGTGGAAATAGATGTACATTTAAGTAAGGACAAAGAACTTATTGTAATTCATGATGAAACTGTTGATAGAACAACAGATGGAAGCGGTATTATAAAGAGAATGTTTTTAAAAGAAATTAAGAAGCTAGATGCCGGTAGTTGGTTTAATCCAATTTATAAAAATGAAAAAATCCCAACATTGGCTGAAGTTGTTAACCTCTTAAATAATATGGAATTTAAGGGTATTTTAAATATTGAAATAAAAACAGATAAAACAAGATATTGGGGAATTGAAAGAGAATTAGCTAAATTTTTAAAATCTCAAGAACTTTCTTTTTCATATATATATTCTAGCTTTAATATAAAATCCCTAATTAAGATTAACAGATTTGACAAAAATGCAAAAAAGGCTTGGCTTATAAAAAATATAGATTTAGAAAGTCGAAATATGATAAGATTTAAAAATAGTAATATTTTTGAAGGACTACATCCAAATATTAAAAGGTTAAAAAATAAAGATGAAACTATAAAAACCATTACTAAAAAAATAAGGCCTTGGACAGTAAATAAGAAAGAGGATATGATTTATTGTTTTAAAAGGAATGTAGATGCAATAATAACTGATTATCCAAAAGAGGCTTTGGCCCTTAGGGAAGAATATAATAAAAACTAAAGTTTTAGTTAGGAGGAATAATGTCATTTATTATAACAACTTACTGTAATGAAGGTATTGTTATGGCTTCAGATAGTCGTATTACCTACAATAATACCAGTAAAGGACAAAATGATGAAATAATAAACAATGTTGGAATAAATTTAAGTGATAATGTTAATAAATTATTTCTTACAAAAAATGGAATAGGAATTAGTGCTTGTGGAACAGCAGCGATTTTGAATTTTGAAACTAATATTGCCGAACCTATTTCTGGACATGTAGAAAAAATTATTAATGAAGAAATTTTTGAAGAAGATAAGGTGGATATTGTTGTTGAAAAAATTATTAGGTATTTTGATAAATTTAATAATAATTTAGATACGACTTTTCATGTTGCCGGCTACGACAAGGAGTTTAATAGGAAAATAGTTAGATTTAATTTAGCAACAGGTAAAAGAGAAGATTTTGGAAAGGAAATAGCAGGAGCTACATGGGATGGAGAAACTATTTATTTCTCTAAATTATTTAATGAAACGGAAGTAAATGGCAACAATAAGTTTGTTTTTCCACAACTGGACATTCCCTTTCAGTTTTTTAATTTACAAGATGCTATAGATTTTTGTAGATTTGCTATAGATATTACAATTAAAACAATGAGATTTACAAATGTTGTAAAAACAGTTGGTGGAAATATTGATGTACTCGTTATTAAACCCGATGAAGAAATTTGGGTTTCTAAAAAAGAATTACATTAGAAGGTAAATAAACCTTCTTTTTTTATGTTTTTTTAATAATATAGTCATATTCATTTGTAATTAGCTATTATTAGTGATATATTATACGAGGACAAAAAATAGAAAGAGGTAAAAAATACTTAATGACAGAAAAGAAAATTGAAGATTTTAACCTATCAAAAGAGGTAATAAAAGCTGTTTCCGATATGGGATTTGAAGAATTCTCCCCAATACAAGCTCAAGCTATACCTTATTTGATGGAAGGAGAAGACGTAATTGGTCAAGCTCAAACAGGAACAGGAAAAACAGCCGCTTTTGGGATTCCTATTGTCGAAAAAGTTGATTCGAAATTAAATAAAGTTCAAGCAATTGTACTTTGTCCAACAAGAGAATTATGTATTCAAGTATCTGAAGAAATTTCAAAATTAGCGAAATATAAGAAAGATTTAAGAGTATTGCCTATATATGGTGGGCAACCAATTGAAAGACAATTAAGAGCGTTAAAAAAGGGAGTTCAAGTAGTTATAGGAACACCTGGTAGAGTAATAGATCATATAAAAAGAAAAACATTAAAATTGGATGATGTAAATATATTTGTATTAGATGAAGCTGATGAAATGTTTGACATGGGTTTTAGGGACGATATAGAATTAATCTTAAGCAGTGTATCTGATCATAGACAATCATTGTTCTTCTCAGCAACAATGGATAAAGAAATGATGAAATTTGCAAAGAAATTCCAAAATGAACCTAAAATTGTAAAAGTGGTAAATAAGGAATTAACAGTACCTAAAGTAACTCAGTTTTATTATGAATTGAAGAATAATATAAAAATAGAAGTATTATCTAGAGTTTTAGATATTTATAATCCAAAATTAACTGTAGTTTTTTGTAATACTAAAAAAATGGTAGATGAACTTACAGGGGAGTTACAGGGTAGAGGCTATTTTGCCGATGGATTACATGGCGATTTAAAGCAAGTGCAAAGAGATGTTGTTATGAATAAGTTCAGAAAAGGAACAATAGATATTCTAGTAGCAACAGATGTAGCAGCAAGGGGTATTGATGTTGATGATGTAGATTTAGTTGTTAACTACGATATGCCACAGGACAATGAATATTATGTTCATAGAATTGGAAGAACTGCTAGAGCTGGTAGAGAAGGTACAGCTATAAGTTTTGTAACAAGTAGGGATTATAGTACCTTAAGAGAAATTGAAAAGTACACTAAGACTTCAATAGAAAGAAGAGCTTTACCAACGTTAAAGGATATAGAGGCAAAACAATCATCTAAAATTGTAGAAATGCTTAGAAAAATTCTTGATAATGGAAATTTAGAAAAACAAATAGAAATAATCGGTCTTTTAGAAAGTGAAGATTATAGCTCAAATCACATAGCAGCGGCACTATTAAAGCTTTATATGAGAGATAATCGACTAGAAGGACATCAGGAAATAGACAGTGTAGACAATAATAAAAAGGCTTCTTTTGGCAGAGAAAGAGGAAGAAAAGACGACAGAAGAGACAGAAGGGATCGTCGTGGAAAAGATGGAAGAGCAGAAAGAAAACCAAATAGAAAGTTAAAGAACTCTACAAGACTTTTCCTTAACACAGGAAAAAGAAAGGGAGTTTCTCAAAAGCATATACTTTCAGCCTTATGTAATGATGCCGGAATTGCTGCAAAAGAAGTTGGAGATATAGATATTTACGATAAATTTACCTTTGTAGATGTAGACAATAAGGTAGCTGATAAGGTAGTTAAAAAACTAAATAACAAGCACATAAAAGGTTCTAAAGTATCTGTAGAAAAAGCCAATAAGAAAATTTAATAGTAAGATCAGGAAGGTTAACTTCTTGATCTTTTTTGATGCCAGCACTTTTTAATAAATTTGTTTAATGATAGAGTATATATAATGATTATCAAAATTTGTTTTTATAAATACTAGCAGCCTATAAATAATTAGTTAACATGATAAAAATAATTGTAAATAAGAATTAATTATATTAGCTCTATGTAGGAAAATATGGGTATGTATTTATGGGACAATTATAAAAATAATTAATGGAGGATATAGATGGATAGATTATTTAAAGAGAAGAAATTTTATATTCCAATAATATTATTCTGTATGTTTTTATGGGGCTCTGCTTTTCCCATTATTAAATTAAGTTATATAGAATTTGGAATACCACAGGGAGATTATTTTGCGAAAATATACTTTGCAGGATTAAGATTTTTCTTATCAGGTGTAATGGTAACAATTTTTGGAAAGATTTTCTTAAAGGAAAAAATTGATTTTAAAAAATTAGACTATAAATTTTTAACAATACTAGGATTAATACAAATTACTTTTCAATATACATTTTATTATATAGGTGTTGGAAACACTTCTGGTATGAAGTCTGCAATAATTCAATCAGCGTCAACTTTTTTTATAGTATTGTTTGCTTCAATGATGTTTAAAGATGATAAAATCAATAAGAACAAATTAATGGCAATAGGTATAGGATTTTTAGGAATTATAATTACAAATATTTCTTCCGGCTTTGATTTTAATTTTACCTTAACAGGTGAAGGGTTTTTATTAATTGCCACATTATTTGGAAGTATAGGACAAATTTATGTAAAAGCAGCTGGTAAGAACATGAATCCAGTAGTTGCAACTTCAGGACAGATGTTAATTGGGGCATCTATCTTAATTTTAGTAGGTAGAATTGGTACAAGTACAGAACTTCTTTGGACAGGAAAGGGAATATTGCTATTTATCTATAGTGGATTTTTATCGTCAGCAGCCTTTGTTCTTTGGTATTCTATTTTAAAATATAATAAGGCAGGGGAAGTATCTGTTTATAGATTATTTATTCCAATATTTGGAACAATATTATCAGCCTTATTTTTACCGGGAGAAAGAATTACAATTAATATAATAGTAGGTTTAGTACTGGTAGTTCTTGGAATGTTCGTGTTGAATATGAAAAGAGAGAGAAGATAAAAATAAGTTTAGATAATTAATTAGAAAGCTAATACTAAAGGTATTAATATATTTTATTCATTTATAAGTTATTAAAACCATCAGGTAAATGTGAATTTATCTGATGGTTTTTGTTGATATTTTTCACAGAGTAATTAGCTTCAAATATCCAGTACAAACTATAAGATTATAGGAAATATAATATTACAGGAAATATAATATTACAGGTGCAATATCATGCTTCTTGGTCTTTTTCTCTTTATCAATTAGAATATAAGATAGGTAGTCTTAGGAGGCTGGTATGAGAAAGAAGTATAGCTTGATTTTTATAATATTGGTATTTATTTTAACCGGTTGTTCAGAAAAGAATATAGAAACTAAATATTTTGAAGATGCTACTTATTTAGTAAAGACTGTTGAAGAAAATCATCCTTTCTTTATTAAAGGTGAAAATTTGTCGAAATATGAAAAAATAAAGAATGAATTTTTAAAAGAAAGTAAGAAAATAAATAACTTGGAAGATTTTAAATATGCAATTAAAAAATATATTGCAGTTTTAGGTGATGCCCACATGAGCCTAAATTTTGTAGAAAATTCATTGGGCCTTGTAAATAAGTGGCGATATACAAATGAAGGACTATTTCTATTAGATGAGAATAATAATATTACAGATATAAAGGTTTTAGAAATCGCCGGAGTTCCTGTAGATAAAATTTTACAAACAGTGGATAAATACTATGCTTATGAAAATAAGGCTGCACAATTTGAAAATTATTCCTTATATACAGGAGAAGGTAAAGTTATTGAATTAGCCGGTGGAGAAATTATTGATGATCAAATAAAGGTTAAAACCTCTAATAAAGATAACTCGGAAATTGAATTTCCTTTATTTATGATAGACTGGTTTGAAGAAATTACAAAAAATTCAAACTATACTATTAAGACTAAAATGCTAGATGATATTATATATATAGATTTTCGTTCTTTTACAGTAAATTCAGAACTGGAGAAGGCGTTATATTTTACAAGAGAACAGGTTAATAATGGTGTAAACAAAGTAATTATAGATTTAAGACATAATGGTGGAGGAAATAGTGAGGCTGGTAGATTTTTGCTGGAAGCAATGGATATGGCTCCACCATCATATGGCTCCTTAGTTAGATTAGGGCCTCTATACACTGAAAAGGCAGAGAATATTAAAAGAGCAGAAGGCTTTATTGAATATAAGGCTAATTTAAGTGATAGTATAAAAAATAGCAGTATAAATTTAGTTGTTCTAACAAGTATAGAAACCTTTAGTAGTGCAACTATGTTTGGAGTTTGGGTTCAAGATGGACAACTTGGAACTATAATTGGACAAGCTAGTAAAAATGCACCAAATGCTTATGGAGATATGTTGATATTTGATTTACCAAATACTAAATTATCCCTTGAAGTTTCATACAAGTATTTTATAAGGCCAGATGAAAATAATAGCAAGGATACTTTAAAGCCTGATATTTTAGTACCCTTTGAGGAAGATAGCCTAGATGTAGCAATAAATTTTTTAAATAAGTAGGAAGGTGTAGAATGAAAACAAAAAGATTTTTTACAGAGAAAAAATTTTATATTCCAATTATTTTAATTGCAATGTTTTTATGGGGGTCAGCTTTTCCGGCTTTAAAAATTAGTTATGATATTTTTAAAATACCCCAAGAGGATTATTTTGCAAAAATATATTTTGCAGGTTTAAGATTTTTTATATCAGGCCTATTTGTAATACTATATATAAAATTGTTCGTTAAGGAAAAAGTGGATTATAAAAAGCTAAACTATAAATTTTTAACTATTTTAGCCTTGTTTCAAATAACATTACAATATATTTTCTACTATATTGGAGTTGGAAATACTTCAGGTATGAAGTCAGCTATATTACAATCCTCAGCAACTTTTTTAATAGTATTAATTTCAGCAATGGTCTTTAAAGATGACAAATTAAATAGAAATAAGGTAGCGGCAATAGTAATAGGGTTTATTGGAATTATAGTAACAAACATTGGCTCTAATTTTGATTTTAATTTTAAGCTAACCGGAGAAGGCTTTCTGTTTTTAGCGGCATTTTTTAGTAGTATTGGTCATGTATATATGAAGGCTAAAGGAAATAGTACCAATGCTGTTGTAGCAACTTGTTTTCAAATGATAATAGGTTCAATTTTTTTAATTCTACTTGGTAAAATTGGAATGAAATCTACTTTAGTCTGGAATTTTGAAGGAGTAGTATTACTTTTATATAGTGGATTTTTGTCAGCAACAGCCTTTACCTTATGGTATGGAGTATTAAAATACAATAAGGCTGGAGAGGTTTCCATTTATATGTTATTTATTCCGATATTTGGGGCAATTCTTTCTGCTGTTTTTATTCCGGGAGAAAGTTTTACATTAAATATTTTCCTAGGCTTAATTATAGTTGTAACAGGAATTATTGTTCTAAATTTAAAGAACAGTAGTGAATTAGTAAATTATAAATCCTATTAATTTGTTGTAATATTGTAATAATTTTTATGATTTTACAATAGTTTTTTATAATATACTAAATATGAGGTGGATTATATGAAAAAGTATATACCCTATATATTTAGTGGTCTTATTATAGTTTTTATAATATTATTTTTATTTAAGATTCTGGAAGGAAGAGGAATAGAGGTTTTTGATGATTTAAGCTATTATGATAATATGTCACACAATGAATATGATTATCCTGTTATAAAAGATATTGATGAATTAGAGGAAGATACTCGTGAGAAATGTTTAGAGTTTTTAAAGCTTTGCCAAGAGGAAGGGCTTCCTGTTATGATAATTGAAACCTACAGGACTCAAGAAAGACAGGACTTTTTATATGCACAAGGTAGGGCAAATGATAATAATGTAGTAACTTGGACAAGAAGTAGCTATCATACAAGAAGAAAAGCTTTTGATATTGCTAAAAATGAAAAAGGAAATGAATTTGGTGATGATGATTTTTTTAAAAGATGTGCAGAAATAGGGGAAGCTGTTGGATTAGAAGCAGGCTATTTCTGGACGGATTATCAGGATAAAGGACATTTCCAAAATTAAATAGAGGTTAAGATGAAAATAAGATTAGATAAGTTAATTTCAAATATGGGTTACGGTAGCCGTAGTGAAATAAAAAAAGATGCTAAAAAGGGACTAATAAAAGTAAATGATATGGTAGAAAAAAATACCGGTAAATTAATTGACACCGAAAAGGATCTTGTAAAATACAATGATGAAATTATTGAATATAGACAATTTATATATTTATTAATGAATAAGCCGAAAGGTTATATTTCTGCAACAGAGGATTCCTATCATAAGACGGTAATAGATTTGTTAGAAGATTACCATAAAAGTTTTAATCTAGCTCCAATTGGACGACTGGATATTGATACAGAGGGATTACTTTTACTTAGTAATGATGGAAAATTTAATCATGAATTAACTTCTCCCAAAAAAAATGTACCAAAAACCTATTATGTTGAATTAGCAAGGCAAATTGAAGATGATTACGGAAAAGTATTTAAAAAAGGAATAAAACTCATGCCTGAAAATATTGTAACAAAACCGGCTGAATTTAAAATATTAAGTGAAAAGTCCTGTGAATTAACAATATATGAAGGAAAATTTCATCAGGTAAAAAGAATGTTTGAAGAAGTTGGCAATAGAGTGACATACTTAAAAAGGATTAAAATGGGACATTTTAAATTGCCAGTGGACTTAGACGCTGGGGAATATATTGAGTTAACAGAAGAAGAAATTAAAATGTAATGGCAGCTACTAATAATATGTTTAAAAAGATATTATTAGTAGTTATTTTTTGTTTTAAGCTGAAAAATATACTATATAATGATATTATTTAATTATACACAGTTGGATATATAAGAAACTAAAGGGGGTACTGTGAAAAAATATATAGTAGCATTGTTAATTTGTGCTTTGATTATAGTTTTAGGAATAGAGGTTAATTTACCTAATTCTGGATTAGATAGGGTTAGTTTATTTAATCAAGTAGATAGTAATTCTAAAGGAGTTACAAATTACAATCAAAAAGATTCGTTTTTTATTTTAATAAATAAGTTAGAAGATAATTCAGAAAAGAAAGTAAGTAAGAAAGAAGAGTTTTTTAATGTTTTTTTAAAGACCTTAAAAAGAGAAGAAGTGTACGAGGATAATGAAAACTCCAATTTATTAGGATATTATGAAAATTCTAGGTATTATAGTTTAGTAGTCGATGACAATAATCCTAAGGAATATTTGTTAAGAAATGTATATAAAAATGATGATGTAGAATATCAGGATTATATTTATTTTAAAGATGGAAAAACTGAAATATCTAAAGATAATGTAGTAGAGGATAAGGCTAGTAAAATTTCACTAAAACCATTTGTTTCAACAGAGGAGAACTATTTTAACATACTTAGTTATTATAATTTTTCAAAAGAGTTAATTAAGATTTCAGAAGAAGTACAATTTAAGGAAATAGATGAAAATTATTTTTTTAAGAAGGAGTTAAGGGATTTTGACTTTGATGAAATAAAGGAATTTTTAAGTCTTTTAAATATTGAAGATTATTTAAATGAATCAGATATTCTAACCTATGAAAATATATTAAATACAGATTGGGATAGTAAATATTTTTTCGTTAGCTTTTCTATAACAAGCCTTTATCTACAGTTAAAGAAGGCCTATATTACTCTTGATTTAGAGAAGGATGGAATAGTTTACAGTATAAACCTAAGTAGAGATTTTGACCAGTTAAATTTAATAACCGATATAGAAATTCCTAAATATGTGGAAAAGAATTGAGGATGCTATGAAAAAAACTATATTAGACAATAAGAAATATTATTATTTATTTTCTAGCATCATTTTAACTACAATAGCCTTACTTATGTCGGATTTAGGACTGGAATTTAAAAAAATTAACGATTATAGTATTTTTAAAATATGCTTAGCAGTGGCTTTTCTAATGTTCCTATTGGCCTTTATGCTAAATCCTATAAATATGAGTAAAAATATATTTTATATGGGGAAAAATCAATTAAAAGAAACGGGATTTCTACTAATCTTAATTATTTTATATATAGTATTTGGACTAATAAGTTTTTATTATACTAAAAACATGGAAATTGCAATGATTAAATATGAAAATATAGGGTTCATAGTGCTTTTGCTATTTTTGTATTTAATTTATTTAAATAAAAAGAGTGTGGGAGATAAATTAAATTTACTATTAAAATTTATATCTTTACCGTCAGTAGTTATTACTATATATACATGGATATATTTAATAATTTTTAAAAGGACTTATTATAGTAGGAGATTATCATTATTAAGGGATTACAATGACTTTGGTGTACTTTTACTCTTTAGTTTCATTGCCTTGATTTTTTTAATCTTTAGGAATATAAAAAACTTACACATAAGAAATATTTTATTGGTATTTACCACTATAATTGGCGCTTCAACAATTTATTTAATTGCATCACGAAGAAGCTCCTTATTATTAATTGGTATTATAATTATGTTTTTCTTATATGGAATATATGATAATTTTATAAAAATATTTAAGGAAAATATAGAAAAATGGAAGTTGGTAGTAAAATATATAATTTCTTTACTACTTTTGTGTTTAGCAGCAGCCCTAGTTTATATAGGAAGTACTTTTATAGTCTATAGCTACAATTATGTAACTACAAAAATAGTAGAAGAAGCTACAGAAAATATAGATAAACATGGAATAAGAGTAAATAGAACAGTAGAAGAAATCCTTTACGATGAAAAAGCCTTTGATAAAAGAGAGTTTCTTTGGAAAATGGCAATAGATTCCTACTTGAAATATCCTATGGTTAATAAAATAATTGGTGGGGGAGCTTCTGCACAAGTAGATATTTACAATGAACCAGAGAACAAGTTATTAAGGGATAAGGAATATGGACAAATAACGTCTGATAATACCAGCCATCCACATAATTTTTTATTAACTGAACTTTTAACAGGTGGAATAATACTCCTTTTTCTAACAATAACATCTTTAATTACATTTTTAAAATTACTATTCGAACTAGGAAAAAAATCTATTGTAGATGCGTTTTTTATATTTTTAATGTCCCTAGTAATTTTGGCTGATTTAGTAGTTGATTCCAGATATGGATTTCTTGGTAATAATTATGTTTGGATTTTAGTTATATTGTTAATAACAGCATTTAATTCTTCAAAAATAAAGAAGGAAACTAAAAAAATAGAAGGTTAGAATAAGTTTAAATTATTAAGGACAAATTAAAAACATAAGGAATATAAATTTTTTAGAGAATAAAAATTACTTTATAAAACCTCTTGATTAAATTAAGTAAGAACAGGGATTGTCAAGTTAAGTGTATAAGTAGTTTTTTGTATTTTTTAAATTAGCATATTTTCGTAATCTTTCTGAAATTTTATCATCAATTAATAATTGATTTAAAACCATAGACCAATTACGAATAGTGCGATTTTCCCGTTTATTTTGCAATTCTAAAACACGTAAATATAATAATTTTAAAGGCTCTTTGTCAAATAGTGTTGGTATACAATAAAATAACAAATTACTTTTATATCAGGCAGCTATATAGCTGCCTGATGATTTTCTATTGGTTTCATCAAATTTTTAATTACAAGAATCCTATTTCTAA
>DUUN01000258.1 GCA_012841535.1 Gallicola sp.
AATTAACCAATTAGATACTAATGATTCAAATAGTCATTCCATTTTCAACAAGGAGTTTAGAAATATATCACTAGAATTAGGACAAGATGATTTGGGGAAAAGCTTTTATAATAGGCTAATTGGTAATGGTAATAGCAGTTATAAAATTATTGACTGGGAAACATTTAATAATAACACATTTCATGTGTGTACTGAACTAACCTATAGAAATGGTGAAGATGAATTTCGTCCTGACATTACAGTTTTTATTAATGGATTACCATTGATTTTTATTGAGGTAAAAAAGCCCAATAATCACGAAGGTATAAAAGCAGAAATGGATCGCATAAACGACAGATTTAAAAATGTAAAGTTTACGAAGTTTATTAATATTACACAACTACTTATTTTTTCAAATAACATGGAATATGATGATGTGGGTCAAGATCAGCTTCAAGGAGCTTTTTATGCAACAACTGCACGAAGAACCTCAATAAAGTTTAATAATTTTAGAGAAGAACTTAAAAATGAATTACCTGAGTTAAATAGAATTTCTGATGAGATAGAAAACTTTATCCTTCAAGATAACAATTTAATAACATTAAAGTACGCTCCAGAATTCATCACCAATAAAGATGAGCAAACACCAACAAACAGATTACTTACATCATTGTTATCTAGAGAAAGATTAAAAATGATGCTTCAATTTGGTCTCACTTATGTTGATGATGTCGGAGAAAATGGCGAAAAAGTTTTACAAAAACATATTATGAGATATCCTCAGTTTTTTGCATGTAAAGCGATAAAAAGAAAACTCGATGAGGGAATAAAAAAGGGAGTCATTTGGCATACACAGGGAAGTGGTAAGACAGCATTAGCATTTTATTCTGTAAGATATCTAACAGAGTATTATAGTAAAAAAGGAATAGTACCTAAATTTTACTTCATAGTGGATAGGTTAGATTTGTTAAAACAAGCAGTTGGTGAATTTAAAAAAAGAGGGCTTGTTGTTTCAACAGTTAAAAGTAAAGATGAGCTACAGAAAGAGTTTGCACAAAATACATCTAAAAAAGGTATAACAGTTATAAATATTCAAAAGTTCAAAGAGGATACAACGGCTTTTAATAATAGTGGGTATGATATCAAAGTACAAAGAGTATATTTTATTGATGAAGCACATAGAAGTTATGATCCAAAAGGAAGTTCACTAGCTAATCTATATAATTCAGATCATAACTCGGTGAAAATTGCTCTTACTGGAACACCTTTGATAATTTATAAGAATCACCAAAAGGAAGATGATGAATATGAAGTATCATTAACTGGAAAAGCAGATATAAAAACAACAAGAAATATTTTTGGTGAGTATATTCATAAATATTACTATAACAATTCTATTAAAGATGGATATACACTAAGACTTTTAAGAGAAGAGATTGAAACATCGTATAAAGAAAAAGTTCAGAAAGTTATTAAAGATATCAGTGTAGAACTTGGAACCCTAAGCAAAAGAGATCTTTATTCGCATGAAAAATTTGTAACTCCAATGCTAGAATATATTGTAGATGATTTGAAAGTGTCTAGAATTAGATTTGGAGATAGAACTATTGGTGGTATGATTGTCTGCGATAGTAGTAAGCAAGCTAGAGAGATGAAAAAGCAGTTTGATGCGTTATACACAGATTTAACCTCAGCTTTAATTTTACATAATGAGAATGATAAAGATTTTAGAGAAAATCAAATTCAGGACTTTAAAGACGGGAAAATAGATTTTCTTATCGTATATTCAATGTTGTTAACTGGTTTTGATGCTCCAAGATTAAAAAAATTGTATCTTGGAAGAAAAATCAAAACACACAATCTATTGCAAACACTTACTAGAGTAAATCGTCCATATAAAAATTTTCGTGTTGGGTATGTTGTTGATTTTGCAGACATATCAGTAGAATTTGATATTACAAATAAAGCATATTTTGAAGAATTAAACAGAGAATATGACATTGCTTCAACAGGTGTAGAATCTAACGATTTTTTCAATTCTTTATTTATGAGTGAAGATGAGATAAATAATAATTTAAAAGCTAGCCAGATTATTTTGTCTGATTATTCGACTAATAATAAAGAGTTGTTTTCTCAGCAAATAACATCCTTACCAAAAGAAAAACTTTTTGAGGTTAAGAAAGCACTAGAGCAAATACGAGAACTCTATAATATAGCTCGATTACTGGGTCACACAGAAGCGGTTGAAAAAATTGATTTTAGATCTATGTCAGCGTTACTAAATGAAGTGACAAATAGATTGCAGTTACTTAATCTACAAAGCGCGATAAATGATGTGAACAGTAAAGAACTTTTAAATCTCGCCATTGAAAATGTAGTGTTTAATTTTACAAAAGTTGGCGAAGAAGAACTACAAATGCTTGCCAATGATTTGCAAGATAAAGCACATAAAGTTCGTGAATTATTAAATGAAATTGGGGAACCAAAGGATAAAGAATGGTTATCTTTATATGATGATTTTAAGTTGCTTTTAGAAAAAAATAAAATTGATGAGAGTAACTTTACTAACGATAAGGCAAGATTTATTAGCAAAGAATTAGATGGGATTTTATCTAGAGTGAAAGAACTGAATAGAGTATATTCGACTCTCAGAGCTAAGTTCGATGGTGATAGAAAATTTGCAAGAATATATAAAACATATGAAAATAGCGGGAAAGTTAGTCAAAAGGTATGGCTTTTTGATATACTACAATCAGTAAAAAGTGAAATTGATGCAAAAGTACTTTTAAATGAAAATATGATTAAAAATAAAAGTTATTTTAAACAATTGGTTAGTCAAATCATGCTAATGAAGTTTGACGAAAACGAAAAAGAAGCTGATTACACGATAATAAAAAGTTTATCAGGCTTGACAACTGAAGAATATCTAACTGAATATTTTACTGCATAATAAAGGAGAATAATATGAACAATCATGAAGAACAGATAAAATCACTTATAAATGATATAAGAAATGTTTGTAAAACAAGAGGACTTGGTGGAGATGCTAATGAGTATAAAATAGTAACCCAAAGTTTTTTATATAAATATATTAACGATAAGTTTATGTATGAGGTGAACAAAAAAGATTCAAGCCTTAGAACATATAATGATTTGAAAAAGTTAAACGAAAATCAATATGAACTACTTTTGATTAAAATCGGTAATAATTCTGCACATTTAAAACCAGAGCATCTTTTGACATATCTCTTTTCAAAACAAGATGAACCAGACTTTGATAAATTGTTTGATGAGACTTTAAATGATATTGCAATTTTAAATAATGATATTTTCTCAGTTCATACTGGCGAAAATACTGATATTAGATTATTTGATGAGGAATTATTGGCAAAATCGGTCGATGACAAATCTACAAGAAGGGATTTTGCAAAAGAAATTATTAATGCTCTTGCTGAGGCAAAGTTTGATTTTAAAGAGATGTTTGATGATGGTTTTGATTTCTTTTCTACTATTTTTGAATATATGATTAAAGACTATAACAAAGATGGTGGAGGAAAATATGCTGAGTACTATACTCCTCATTCAATTGCAAAAGTTATGGCAGAAATATTGGTTGGAGATGAAAAGCCAACTAACGTAAAAGTTTATGATCCTGCAGCTGGTTCAGGAACACTTCTTATGAATATAGCTTTTAAAATTGGAACGGATAAGTGTACAATATACAGTCAAGATATAAGTCAAAAATCGACTAATTTATTAAGATTAAATTTAATATTAAATAATCTTTCACATTCAATTAATAACATAATTAAAGGAAACACTATTACAGATAATCGTCATACTGAAAAAATGGATTTTATTGTATCTAATCCTCCATTTGAACCGCAAACATCACAAAAAGAATGGGATGAAATGAAATCAATAGCGGATTTAAATAGAGAAAGATTTCCGTTTGGAATTCCTAATTTAGTTAGCGATAAGAAAGTGGGACAAAAAACATATATATATTTAACCTTTTTACAACACATTATATGGTCATTGGCAGATAATGGAAAAGCTGCAGTGGTTCTACCCAAAGGATTTATAACTGCAAAAGCAGGTATCGGATTCAAAATTAGAAAATATCTGGTTGAAAAACAATGGATAAAAGGTGTTGTTTCAATGCCTAGCAATATTTTTGCAACTACAGGAACTAACGTTGCAATTTTATTTATTGATAAAACCAATGTAGGAGGTAAAGTAGTTTTACTTGATGCCACCAAGCTTGGTGAAGAAAGAAATGACGGAGAAAAGAAACGAAGATATTTATCAGCAGATGATGAAACGCTTATTATAAATTGCTTTAAAAATAAAACTACTAAAAAAAATTTCTCTGTAGTACTTGATTACAGTAAGATAAGAGAAAAGTATTATTCTTTAGCAGCTGGGCAGTATTTTGATGTGAATCTAGAGTATAGTGAATTAACTGTTGATGAATTCAATGAGAAAATCAGTAAGTATAAAATTAGCCTTAATAGATTGTATAAAGAAAATAATAATCTCCAAGAAAAAATAATGAATCAATTAGAGGAACTAATTTATGAAACTAAAAAAAATTAAGGAAACATCAATTGAATTGGTAGATGGTGATAGAGGAAAAAATTATCCAACAAAAAACGAGTTTCACGATAATGAATATTGTTTATTTTTGAATGCGAGTAACATAACTCCGAGTGGATTTGATTTTACGACCACATCATTTATTAATAAACATAAAGATGAAACCCTTAGGAGTGGGAAACTACAAAAAAACGATATAGTAATGATGACAAGAGGAAGTGTTGGAAATGTTGCTATTTATGACGATTCTGTTCCTTATGATAATATCAGAATAAATTCTGGAATGATAATATTACGTCCAAAAGGAATGTCAGCTTATCGGCTTTATTATCAAATGAAATCTCCGTTTGTAAGAAAACAAATAGAAAATTTAATGTCTGGATCTGTTCAAAGCCAATTACCAGCAACTATACTTCGTGAAATAAAAATTGTTGCTAATGACATTTACGTTGATATATTAAAAGATATAGATAAATTCATTATTAATAATAATAAGATAAATCATGAATTAGAAGAATTATCTAAGACTATATATGATTACTGGTTTTTACAATTTGA
>DUUN01000003.1 GCA_012841535.1 Gallicola sp.
AAGATTTGTTATAGTTTACTTTTTGTCAGCACAGGGGAAACTTCACTTTATGGAAGGTATGGAAACTTTAGATGCACTTAAAGAGTATTACTATTTGGATCATTCAGATGAGAAAATGAAACTATATAGATCTTTGATTAGGAGTACTGAAATTACAACTGAACAAATATATGAGCGAAGAAGTTATCCTCTATATTTTTGGGATGTTGTTGGTAAAGTTAGTGATTGTGATTATTTTTATATAGATTATAAAGAAAGGTGTAGTGTTAACATGAAAGAGTATATTCAAGAAGCAAAAAAACAATTGTCATTATTAGTTTTAGAACATTCGAAAGAATTTGATGATACAAAGTTCACTGTATTAACTTCAATATTTAATTATTTTTTAAAAGTAATGAATGAAATTGATGAAGGAAATTTATACTTCAAAATATCAGGCAGGATTTTAATGAGAACATTAATGGATTGTTATGCTATTGCAAAATTCTTAGTTGTTGAAGAAAAAAACAATCCTAATATTTATCTAGATTATATTGAAGACGGATTAGGTCACTATAAACTTATTAATGTAAAAGCTCGTGATAATAAAATAGAAGAATATGGACATATGTTACCTATTGTATTAGAATCTCTTTCAAATGAACCAAAATCTGAAGAATATCTTGATGTTAATTTAGGATATTTCAATAAGAAAAGTATAATAGAAAGATTTAAGGAAATAGATGAGAAAGAATTATATGACTTGCTATATGACTATGATGTACAGTTTTCACATGGTCATTGGGGGGCTATAAGAGAAAGTGCAACAGTATCATGTTCTAACCCATTACATAAAGGACATTTTCACTCAGATATAAATTTTGAAGTTGAATGCTCAAGCATAAAAGAAGACCTGTTAAAAATATCTAATAAATTTGTTAAATTAATTAATTCACAATATGAAGATTTTAAAATAGAGGAATTAGAAAAATATGGATCGTAGAATAATAAATATAAATAATCAATATCTTGAGTTTATAAAAAGCATAAAAAAAAGATTAGATGATAACGAAAACTTTATGGATGTTTTAGATGAAATTGAATTGTTTTGGATGAAAAACAAACCTTTTATATGTGAATATTTAAAATATCAAAAATGTTCATATATTGGAGGAGCAATGTATATTCATTTTAATGAACATGAGCATAGGTTACCTTTGTGCGTTGATGAAAATTTAATAATGGATGAACCAATTTGCAAAATAATTAATATGTTTAGGTTGAATGAATTGATTGATGAAAAAAGAATGAAAGAAGTTCTTCTTCATATTGTTGACAATATTATAGAAAATGAAAAGATAATTAATAAGAGTGGGATAGTAATTGTTCCAATGAGATTATATTATTCTAATTCTTCGGATGATATAAAAGATATAAGTAATAGTTTTACTTACCAATCTTTGTCAGAATTTTCAAATTATAAAATTCAAAATGAAAAAGATTTAATCAATTTTTCTAAAGCAATAAAAACTATTGAAGAACTTAATAGTACTATAAAACCAGATTATATATTCACATATCAGGAAGATATTGATAAAAACATAACTGAAAAAATGATTAATTATTGCAAGAGCTGTGGTAGAATAATTGACTCAGCAAATCCAAAAGATATTATTGAAGCATTATATGAATTTTTATACAGTAAATTTTGCCAAGCAATTGATTTGATATATTTAT
>DUUN01000218.1 GCA_012841535.1 Gallicola sp.
GAGCGCCTGTTGTCGAAAGCACCCAGCGGCCAGGGAATCCCTTTGCTTACCACGTTATACAGTAGATTCAGATTTCCCTTGTTTCCCGGTCCGTGAATCATGCACGGGCGCAAAATATATATCTTTTTATCCTTTGCTCTTGGTTCTTGCATCTTGGCTTTTATGTATTCTTCCGCCCTAATCTTCGACTCCCCGTAAGGCCCCACCGGCGCAGGCACCACCTCCTCTGTCAGCACATCCCCCGGCACGCTATCTGCCGCCGCTTTCACCGAACTAAAGAAGATAAAGGTATGCGCTTCCGATTGTAGGAAGTAGTCGAAAATCTTCTGTGTCAATCCTGTATTCACGGCAAAATATTCCGCCGCTTCACTCCGGTTTTTGGTATCGTGAGCCTTTCCTGCCAGATGCACAATTGCATCCGTTTCAGGAATTTCCGCCAACTGATCCCAACCGTATATTGCCTTTACCCCATCTTTTGGAGCTTGATTTATATCTAACCCGTACAGAACGTGATGTCCTTCCCAATTTTCAGTAAGGTTGGTACCTACAAAACCGTTAATGCCAGTGATGAGAATGTTCATATTTTGGTGATTTTATCTCAGGATCTGTAATTAATGCCATAAATGACTCAAGTGTAAATCTGCGATAAAACTTAATAAATCCAAGATAGAAAGTATATGCAATTAACCCGCATATTGTTATAAATATAATCATTTCCCAATCAATAGGCATTCTCCAATTTACACTTAAAATTCCTTTGATTAACAAGCAGTCAAAAAATAATGTAAATATTAGAGTTAAAGATCTTAAAAAACCATATAATGCCACATAATTATCCATTTTTTTGCTGTGCTTTGACTGTTTTTCATATTCATAATGGTAAATAATTCGGTGATAATCATAATTATTATTAAGGGTCTCTTCATCGGAGTCAGATAAATTTAATGTTTCTAAAAGTCTGGGATATTTTTCTTTTAAATGCTTTTGAGTTGTTTCATCCATTGGCCTGATTACGTAACTGTTTATTCTAAGACATTTTCCAAAAAGGAATGAGCATATTGAAATGGGGAATAGCACGAAACAAAAGATTATTCTCCAGAATATTTTAACTGTTTCAAGATTTTTAAAATTAAAGAGATTACTTTTCGGTGGCTCTTCAGCCATAAGATAGGAAGATGGGTAATCATAATTCCATAATGAAAATCTTTCAACAATCAATGATGATAAATAGGCGAATAAATGACCTGCAACATAAGAAGCTAAAATTAAAAGAATTAAATTATTTGGCTTAAAAAGGGAAAATAAATTATCGTTATTATTCAATAAATCATAGATGCTGTTAGGTGATACTCTTAAGATAAACCAGAAGAGTATAATACTAATGGCCCCCGGGAAAGCATATCCTAAAAAATCATACAAGGAAAAAGGATTTTTACTCATTTCTAATAAACTATATTTTTAAAAAAGAGATATTGTTAAGTTTATTTTTCGGTGAAGTTGGAACCCACAAATCCGTTAATACCAGTGATAAGGATGTTCATGCCTTTTTATTTATCCAATATTTCA
>DUUN01000018.1 GCA_012841535.1 Gallicola sp.
GGTAAAGGCGTTGCCCAAATTAAAAGACATAATTTGCCATAGCCTAAACCTTGAAAATATTCTTATCTATTTATAGAAATTCAACTTGTCATATGTAATTTTCTGTATTCTATAGGACTTAGATATCCTAAGTAACCGTGTATTCTCTCATTATTATACCAACAAATGTATTTTTCCAGTTCATATTTTAATTGTTCTAGATTCTTGAATTTGTGTTGATAAATTAATTCGGTTTTTAAAATTTTATTAGTTGCTTTACTTACGGCATTGTACCCTTGCTATGCTGGGGCAGACCCTCAAAAGGATTACCTTTTCTACTTAAAGATCTTTTTATCTTAAAGATTTTTAAAAGGTCATCTATTACTTTATTATCATATTCACTCCCTCTATCTGAATGAAATAACTGTATTTTACTTAATGAGTATTTAGAACTAAGAAGAGCTTGTTCGATTAATTTTGCATCCTTATTTTTACCTACGGAATATCCGATGATTTCCCTGTTGTATAAATTAATTAGTAAGCATATGTAATTCCAAGATTTTCCAACTCTTACATATGTTAAATCACTTACTACAACTTCTAGATTATCCCTTTTGTTAAATTCTCTATCCAATATATTTTCTGTTTTCGCTTCATTACATTTTAAGTTATGTACTTTATATTGTGCTACTGTATAATTAGAAACTAAACTATTTTCTTGCATGATTTTAGATATTTTGCGTCTAGAAACTTGATAACCTAGTACTCTTAGTTTTTTCTTTATTTTTCTAGTTCCATAGTTGTTTTTACTCTTCCTAAATATTTCTTTTATCTGCTCTACTAGTTTTAAATTGGATTTGCTTGATATGGATCTATTTAGATAATAATAAACAATGGATCTATGAATTTTTAAGAACCTACACATAGCACTAATACTATATTTATCACGATTTGATATTATTAAATCTATTTTTTGCCTAGTAGTAGTGCAGCTTGCTTCGTGTGCCCTTCAGGGTATAAAATATCATTCTCCATCTTCAATTGCTGATTTTCTTTTTGAAGTCTTATTAATTCCTTTTCTTCTTCTGTTCTATTATCATCAATTTTAAATGATTTGGAATTATTATATCTTGTTACCCAACTTCTTAATGCAGCTGTTGAAACTCCATATTCTTCACTTAGACTACGATAGGTATGATTTCCTTGATTATAGATTTTTGCCATTTGTTCTTTAAATTTATCATCGTACCTCTTACCTTTACCACTCATGATTTCACTCCTTGTTTTTATTATTTAGATTCTATCATGTTTGGTATAAAACTGTCCTATTTAGTGTAGCCTATCCATTCCATTAGTATATGGAACTCTGTATACTTGCAAGAAGCATATAATTATATGGTGAAAAAAGATCCTGAAATCACTAAATACATGGAACATATTTCTCCAATTAATTGGCAACATATAACCTTTTTGGGAGAATATAAATTTGATATTCATTCCACTCCTAAAAAACTCAGAAAGCTAAATATTTAGAATTGTACAAAGTGCTAGAAATAGAGACTATTTGTTTCTTAACGGTACAAATATCCCTCTCGCGCTCGGTACCCCATGAATTGAAAAATGGAGGTATAAAATGAAAAAAAGAATAATGTCACTATTATTAATTTGTTCTGTACTTATAGGAACTGTATCTTTAGCGTATGATAGTGGAACTAAAAACTGGTTAGGTGGAAAGTGGAGACATGGTGTGAATAGTAGCCATGTATGGTCTAATTTTTATCATGGCTCGAAAACACACGAAACACATGTGCAAGGGGCTGTTGGAAAAAAAGGATATTCTGGTTGGGTTGGAAAGGGAACAACTGCAAAAGCTTCTTGGGAAAAAGCTTGGTCTGGAAATAGAGCTTGGCAAATACTAAATAATTAGCAAAAATTAAATCTTCTTAAATAACAATACATTAAGAGCAATTTAAAAATAGTAGTATTATTTTATAATAGCTCTTAATGATTTTTTAATAATTTAGTAATGATTTTTTAATAATTTAGAAATGGTTTTGTAAAAATATGCTGATATTATTATATATATTGAGGAGGGTATATGAAAAAAATTAAAATTTTTATTACATTTTTAGTTATTGCATTGTCTTTTGCTACTTCATATTTACTTTTGTATACATATGGTAGCAATCAGCTTGAAAATTTTATTTTAAGCGATAATATAAATATTTCTATAATAGTAGATGATAAAGGAATTTCTTCTAGAGATGTAATTAATAAGCTTAAAGAAATAACTAAAGAATATAAAGTAAATATTCAAAAGTTAAACTACTCTCCCAGTAAGAATGATGGTGAAAACAATTTAATACTGTACTCTATTTATTTTGATGAAAGTAATTATTTACAAAGAATAGTTGATAACTTAGGAGATAAAAGTAATGTAAGTTCAAAAACTGTTGTTACAAATGATAGTAAAAATAATATTAATGATAAAGATATTAAGAAAGTAAATACTATTAATAATACAGTGTTTTACATTAAGCCCATAGAGGAGATTGAAGGACACAAGGTTTCTGGTGATTATGTTTTGTCTGGATATAAGGGAAATTACTCAGACATCATTGAAATTATAAATGGCATTGAACATGTAGAAGCAACTAATAGTGAAGCTAATTATTTGCATGGTTTTCTTGATGTTTCCGTAAGTGATATAAACAATATAGTTTTATTATTTGCTAGTTTATTTACTGTGATTATATTTTTGTATTTTTACATTATTATTTTAAGATCTAGAGAGTTTGCTATTAGTAAATTATTTGGAGAAAGTAATTTTAAAATAATTTTAAAAGTTATGGTTAGAAATTTTCTACAGATTACTTCACTGTTTTTTGGAGTAAACTTACTTGTATTTGGCATTTATCTTCTTAGGAAAAGTATAATAGGTCAGATTGCAAGTTTGTACAATTTTTCAATCAAATATTTGTTAGTATTTGTTGTATTTTTATTTATTTGTATCATTTCTTCTAGTATTTTTATTTTTAGAATAAATATTCTTAGTTCATTAAAAGGAAAGATTAGAATAAACAACTATATGTCTATACTCTTAAGAATGTTTTTTACAATGGTATTAATTGTACTTTCTTTTAATATGTTAGGAGAATTTAAAGATCTTCAAAGTTCAAAGAAAAACAAAGAACATTGGGAAAGGACTAAACAGTATGCAGACATAAATATTGGTGAATATGAAAAAATGCAAAGCGATTATATATTTGCATACCCTTTACTTAAAGGACTAAAGAGTTTTTACGACTCTACAGAGGATAGTGGAATTTTATTTAGACCTGGAAATAAATATAATCCTATGTTTACTTTCGAGAAAGATGAAGAAAGTTATGTATTTGAAGGTGATGAAGTATATGTAAACAGAGCCTACTTAGAGGCTAACAAAAGTAGTTTAAATGACATTTTACCTGATTTCGAAAAGGAAGAAGATACTTTATATGTAATTGCTGATTCTTCCCTTAAAGGTCAAGAAGAGGATTTGAAAAAATATTTGAAGAAAACTCATTTGTTCCAATACTCTATTTGGAATGAAGCATATGTTGGTGCCAAAGCTAATCAAATTGGAATAGATCCAGATAATGAGCTATTAAATAAAAGTGAAAAAAGAGAGCAACAAAAATTATTTACTGAATTTAGTGTGAAGGAACTTGGTTATGATATGGATAATGAAAATTCCAAGATGGAATTTTACAAAGATACTTTAAAACAAGAAATTATTTACTACAATGATATTCCAAATATGTTTTCTTACAACTTTAAAATAAGTCAGAAAAATAGATTAATAAAACCAAAGTTAATATTTTTGGTTAATAAAACTAACTTTGGAGACTTGTCAGATATTTATATAAACTCAATTCAAAACAGATGGTACCATACACATATTGAGGAGTACTATAATCCTATGAAAAGCTTAGAAAAATATATAGTAGAAAACAATTTACAAGAAAATATACTTTCTATAACTACTGTGTATGATGATTATTCTAGTTATATTGAAGAATATAATAGAAAGTTAATTTCTATTTTTGTAACAGTAATAGTGTCTTTTGGAATTTTAATTTCTGGTGTAATAAATGAAACAATTTTATTTATTGAAAGAAACAAAAAATTAATTGCTGTAAAAAATCTTATGGGAATAAATAAGTTTAAAATTTATGAAGAGCTTATTTTTAAAATAATTTATACAAATATGATTGCTTTTATTTTACTTGTTGTAAGTAACACGTATTTTAATTTTGTAAATATAAGAAATATCGCACAATTAATAATGATATTTTTAGTGATTTTAGTTATGCAATTATTTATAGCTACTAAAATTATTAATTTAAATAATATGAAAAATACTATTAAGACGCTTAAAGGAGATTAGCATGAGTCATTTTATTTTAAAGAATATATCTAAAAAATATGGTAGTCATGAAATTTTAAAGGATGTGAGCATTGAGGTTGAAAGGGGAGAACTCATATCTATTTTTGGAGAAAGTGGATGTGGCAAGAGTACTTTATTAAATATTATAGGTTTGCTTGAGAGCTATGATAGTGGTGACTACAGTATTAATGATATAAAAAATCCTGCATTAAATAAAAAAGAAGCTCTTTTACTGAGAAGAAATGAGATAGGGTATTTGTTCCAGAATTTTGCTCTAGTGGAAAATTATACTGTAAGGGAAAATCTGGAGATAGCTATGTCTTACTCTAAGTTGTCTAAAAGTAGGAAGAAAAAAGAAAAGATTGAAGCTTTAAGAAAAGTCAATTTAGAGGATAAGATAAACAGTTACATTTATGAATTATCTGGGGGTGAGCAACAGAGAATTTCTATTGCAAGACTCTTGCTTAAACCTTTTAATCTATTACTTGCTGATGAACCAACAGGTTCTCTTGACAAGAATAATAGAGATTTGATTTTAAGTATTTTAAAAGAGATTAATAATGAGGGTAAGACTATTTTAATAGTTACTCATGATAGCAAGGTAAGAGATTTTTGTGACAGATGTATATATTTAACAAAAAATTAATATGGAGGTATAAGATGAAGAAAAAATTTAAGGGAATGTTAATGATGGTTTTACTTACTGGGGTGCTTTTTAGTTTTGTAGGTTGTGGTAAAAGTGAACCTGAAAAATATACGTTAAAAGTTATTAATGAAACAGATACTTCGTTTAAGAATATAGGCTTATCTAATGGTAAGTTTCAATCTGTTGTTAGGATAGCTGATAAAGATATTGAAAAAGATGATCAAGTATTCTTTTTGAATGAAGGAATTAAGGATAAAGAAAATTTTATAATTAAAGCTTTGGGGAAAGATGACAAAATATATGAGGGAAGCATTGCTTTAAATGGTAAAAATCTTGTTATTAAAGAGATAAAGGAAAGTAAACTTATAACTGATTCTGATAGTGAAGATAATTTGGATTTAGATTTTGACATTGTAAATATAATCAAAGATTGGAAATATGAAGTTAATGACAAAATGGTAGTTTCAAAATATACTAGCGATAAACCACATTCAACTTCTGTTATAGGAAATGGTGGAAAGGTTGGACGTTCTAGTGATACTGAAGCTAATAAAGAATCTATTTCCGATTGGGAAAAAGGTGATGTAAATTATGTTTTAATAGATGTGCTTTTAAATATTCAATCTCAATAAAGACACGAAAATATTCTTTTGTGACTTCTTAAATGGCTTAAAACCACGCTTTTAGGAACAAACTTTCCGAAAGCATGGTTTTTTATGTCCAAAACACTATATATAGTGGTGTATTTTCATTTCCAAAATTGCCACCACTTCTTACTATCTTCTTTTTCTCTGAGTTCTAAAATCTTATTTTCTAACTGATTTTGACTAATTAAATTTAATTTTTGCTGTTGATCTAAAAGATTGTTTAATCTTTCTATTTGATTTTTCAAAAATTCTATTTCTGTATTTTTATCCTTTATTATTTGATGGGTAAAATTAATAGGTAAATTGGTTTTATTACCTATTGATTTATTAGGTATTTTACCCTCTAACTCATTCTTTATTATTGTTATAGCATCATTTGATAGGTAGGTAATTCCATTTTTTTTGCTTAAGTATTCACTAGGTAATTTTCTTACTTGATATTTTATTTTATCTTTTGAAACCCCTAACTCATCAGCTAATTGTTTAATAGTTTTTTCCATTATTTAATAGTTTTTTCCATTATTCAATATCCTTTAATAATGATTTTTTTAATATTTCATCTAATTTTTGTTGTCCTTTTAATTGTTCTTCCTTTCTTTCTGATAAAGGTTTTATTTCAGGATAAGTCTTTATAGCTTCTTCTTCTGTAAAGTTATAAATATGATTTTCATAGTACTCCCCATTTTCTTTTCTAAATGTTTTTTTACCATCTTTCTTTATATCATTTTGTGGAGAAAAATTAAACTCAATATATTCTATAAATCTCTTTCTTTTACCTTTTCCTTTTATTTTATTAATTCTTAAATTATTAAAATAATATCCTAATTCATTTTTTATAGGATCTAATATATTTGTTGTAATATTTGTTATTCTATAACTCTTAGGAACATCAAAAATTCTCCTAAACTCATCTATTTGAACTATGTAATATCCAGTTGTTCTATATTGTTTAAGAAGTCTATATGCTGTTTTAGAATAAGAACTCCTTAATTTAGTAAATTCCTTTAATTCAAACTTGGTAAAATTCCCAGTTATACTATTTAATATATCTTTAAATTTATCATTTACCTGTATAATTACACTTTCCTTTTTTATACTGACTGTGTATTCCGTAAATAGTACAAATTTTGTAAACTCTTCATTTGTACCTATTTTGATATTTAATTGTATTAATTTATCATATACTCCTTCAATATCCTTTATAAATCTATCGTAAGCTGTATATTTATAATTGCTTAACTCTCTTAATTCTTCAAAGCTAAATTCTATTTTAATAATTCCCTTATCTTTCATTTGTGAACATAGGGGTACCGAGCGCGAGAGAGGTATTTGTACCGTTAAGGAAATATTGGAAAGATTTTCATAAAAAACATGCATGATAAACTATAAAAATAATAGTATCAAAAACGGACGATTATAGGACTTTTTAGAAATTAAATAAAAGGCCCTATTTTTTGTGCTTTTATGGCGCTTAAACTCGTATGAATATCATAGTTTCTTTTGTTGTATAGGGAGTTAAGTTATGATACTATTAAAATAAAAATCATGGAGATATTTATGATATTTGGGTATGCAAGGGTAAGTACAGAAGATCAGAATCTAAATCTACAAATAGATGCTTTAGAAAAATATGGAATAGATAGAATATTTAAAGAAAAAGTAACGGGAGCTAACAAAGAAAGACCAGAATTAAAAGAAATGGAAAAACTGTTAACTCGATTAACTATAACTGCTATTTTAATTTTCGTTGCATCTCTAAATAAATATTTAAAATTACAACGTTAAGTTAACTTAAATGTTTTATTTAACATAATTTTGTTGTATAGTACATCGGATATATCCTTATCTAATACCTTGCAAATAGCTGAATCCTTTGTTATAAATTTTACTTCAACATAAATTCCTAACCCTATGTAGTCATAAATTCTACCAGCACTTCTCGTTCCCTTAATTACTGTATAGGGACTATTGGCAACATAACCGACGACAAATAAATCCTCTGTTATTACAACTATTGCATCTTGGTCATATTTATTGTCAAAATCCTTAATACATATTAATTCCATTCCAACCTTTAATAACTCAGATGCAGCATAATATTTCAAACCTGTTAAGGTTATATATAATTCTTCCATTTCCTTTACCTATAAATTGTTATAATCTTTCCTTGTCATTTCATAATCCACTACTGACTGTAATCTTCCAAGTTGGTCCTTCCAACAATTTTTTCTTGTACCAACTTTGTTAAAACCAATTTTCTCATAAACTCTTTGAGCTCTTTTATTATTTAAATTAGTATCTAAGAATATTCTATTAATTTTTTCTCTTGAATTTAAATTTTCATCTTCAAAAAGAAATTTTATTAATAACTTTAAAAGCTCTGTACCATAACCTTTATTTTGATAATTAAAGTCACAAATCTTAATACCTATTGCTGCTTCATTTTTATATATTCTATAGGAACACTCTCCAACTAACTTACTATCTATTTCAATTACACATCTTTGAGAAAGTTGATTTTCATTTTCACTAACAAGTCTTTTTGTCTTCTCTAAACTTTCACCTAGTCCTTTAGGAAAACCGGCATGTTCCATAACCTTTCCATCATTCCACCAGGTATTAAGCTGTTTTGTATCATCTAGTTTTGCAGAGCGTATAACTATCTTATTATTTTCTATTTTCATCTTATTCCTACTTTAATTTCCTTATAATTTGTCTTATATCTAAATTAATATTATGATTTTTTAGCCAGTTAATAACTTCTTCTTTATATTCTATATTAAAATCCAATATAGCATCAGAACCCTTTTTTCCTAGTACAACTAAATGTATCCCATCTTTATTCTCTTTTAAAATAGCCTTGGAAATTTCCTTTGGTCTTAAAAAAGTCTTTCCATACCCTTGAATTCCATCTTTACTAATTCCAATTTTAAAGAAACTTATTACAGAGGCTATAATTACAATTGGCATGGCTAAATAAACATCTCTTGAAAAATAATATATAACTAAGGAAAACCCAATTATAAAAATAAATCCTGTTATTCTTTTTTTATTAAATCTTCTTCCTGGTATTTCAATTTTAAAATTAGATATTTCTGTAATTAACACCAGTATTAAAGCAATACTGTAAATTAAAATATATTCCATATAGTTTTCTCCCTTAGCTTCTTCTTATTTACAGTATATCATTTTTATATAAAAAAGGACCAAATGGTCCCTTTTAAGCTTGTGCCTTATATACTATTATTCTTTTCCAGTCCATTATTACCTTGTAATAACCTGAAAGTTCCTTGTCCAGTTCTTCGTCTGATGTGTCTATTCTTAAAAAACTGTCCGGTATTCCATATAATTTACTATGGGAAGCAACTATCCAAATATTGTCCTTACCAACTTTTCTTAATACTCTTGGGCTAAGTTGTTGATTTCCTCTTCCAAAAATATGCCCTTGACCACCTATTGCAGTAACTATTAATTTTACTTCCTTGTCCTTAATAAAATCATAGATTTCTCCTTCTGTTCCATCTTTAATAACAAGTTCATTTTTATATAAAATATCTACTCCTAGTAAACTTCCCTCATAGCCTAAGTCCTTTAAAATAGCGTAAGTTGTACCACCTGTTCCAAAAATATAACAGGTATCTTCCTTGCCGGCCTTTATACGATCTTCTATTTCAGCCGACATTCCCTCTATTTCGTCTTCACTAGAGCTTCCCGGCGATTTTGAACCTTGCATTAAATTTTGTATTCTTGGAACTTGTAAATAGCCATATAGTTTAGCTTCTACTATATTTTGTCTAAATTTATCTTCATCTATATCCATTACTTCGGAGTTTTCTATTTTTAAATCCTTAGGATTTTCTATAAATTCCTTAACAACTAGACCTGCATCTTTAGGATTATTGGCATAAACTGCAGAATGAATTTTAACTCCTGCCGGAATACCTACACAGGGAACTGAAAGTTCAACAGCATTGAATATATTTCTGGCTGTACCATCTCCACCTGCAAAAACAAGTAAATCTATATTTTCTTTAACCATTTCTTTTGCTAGTTTTTCGGTATCTTCAAAGGTTGTTTTTTCCTTATTTTCTCCAACTAGCTTATAGGAAAATCCTAATTCCTTTAGGGCATTTTCTCCCATTTCTCCAAAACCTGTAATAAAAGTAACCTTATCCCTATAATCTTTAATTTGATTTAGGGCTATTTTAGCTTTTTTATTAGCCTGATAAGTCCCTCCTTTTTCTAAGGCAAGTTTTTGTACTTCTTCACCGTCACTGCCTTTTAAACCAACAGATCCACCTATTCCTGCAACAGGATTTATTATTAAACCTAATTTCATTTTCCCCTCCATAGTAGTATTACTAAAATCTATTAAATACAATTATACATGTTTTTAACAATCTCCGATAGATTAAAAAATTATTTATGCAGTTTAATTTTATATAATCTACTACTCTTTATTTTTCCATACCATATAGGTAAAATTATATTCTCTTGAAAAATCATCTTTTTTTATTTTAAAACCAGATTCTAAATAGCATTTAATTGCTCTTTTATTGAAATTCCTAACCTTAAGATTTAAGGTTTTTAAACTATTTTCTATTGCATAGTTTAATATTATACCCATAATTTCACTTCCTAGTCCTTTACCACATAACTGTGGTTTTAAACCTAAACCAACAAAGATTTCATCCCTTAAATAAAAAAATCTAAAAACTGCAATTAGGTCATTTTTTTCAAAAATCCCTCTATATTCTTCATTCCTTTTTCTCTCATTAGTTATACTATAATTTTTTTCTAGCATATATTTCCAAGCTGGATAGTTATAAATTGCATATTCCCCATCATATTTCCACTTAGTAAATTCCATAGCCTTATCTAATGTTAAATGTTTTATTATATATTCCATCTCTCCTCCCTAACTAAATTAATTACTAAACCTACATATTTAATATCCTTTTTTATTAAAAATAATCTTTTACTTTTTATAAAAATTTCCACAGAGTACAACATTATAAAGATAAATAATTATTAAATTTTCTAAAATCAAACTTGACAAAAAACAATAAAAGTATTATTATTAGCATATGCTAATAATAAAGTCTAAGAGGTGACTATGGCTAGAAAAATTAGTAACAAAATTGTAAGAGCAAAACCCCGTTATACCATGTTTAGTCCAGTAGAAGATTTTAACATTGCTTCTGATTCCACTATTCATTTACTTTTAGAAGAATGGGAATCTTTTAGGCTGGTAGATTATTTAGGACTTTCCCAACAGGAAGCTTCAGAATCTATGGATGTATCACGACAAACGGTTCAGACTCTTTTACAATCGGCAAGAAAAAAGGTTTCAAGAGCAATTGTTGAATCCTTACCTATTATTATTGAAGGTGGAAATTATAGCACAAAAATAGAAAATATTGAGGGGATGAATAAAATGAAAGTAGCTATAACTTATGAAAACAATCAAGTTTTTCCTCATTTTGGAAGAACACCAAATTTTAAAATATATGAAATAGAAAATGGAAATATTATTAAACAGGAAATAGTTCAAACACCTGCCAGTGGACATGGTGCTTTAGTTGATTTTCTAGTGGAAAACAATGTTAACGCCTTAATTTGTGGAGGTATTGGTGGCGGTGCAGTAAATGCCTTACAAGAAGCGGGAATTACAATATATTCTGGAGCTTCTGGAGAAGCAGATGCACAAGTTAACTCCTTTATAAAGGGACAACTTCCTTTAACTGGAAAAGCAAATTGTAACCATCATCATGAACATAATCATCAACATAAACATGGTGAAGGTGGATGTCATAACCATAAACACCATCACGGTGAAGAAGGTTGCCATGGACATGGGCAAAGAAAAGATAATCGCCAAGAGCATCGTCATGAAAGAAGATCTGAAAGAATGCGTAATTGTAATAAAAACAAATAAAGAAAATAGTCCAACTTTCAATATGTTGGACTATTTTTTAATAATTTAAATATTTCATTGAAAATTCCTTATAATATTCCTCTAGTTCTGTATTTTTCAATAGTTTTAATACATCATAGGTTACAGAATTCCAATCTACTTCCTTAACTTGAGCAAATTTAAAGTTATTTAATTTGTTTTTAATTTTTTCATTATCAAAAGGATATAGAAATATAACATAGTCTTTTTTATTTTTTATTAAAGCAACATTTCTATAAATCTGATAGTCTTTGTAAAAGTCCTCTTTTTCCAAATCCTTTAAATATAAACTATCCTTTAATAAATCCTTGTATCTTTCTTCCCAAGCTTGGTCCTTGTCCTCTCCTTGAAAAGTTCTAAAATTCTCTTCACTATATTTTGTTTCAAGAAATATTTTATAGCCGCTGGAATATTCTACATATATGTCAAATTGATACTTCTCATTATGCATGGCATTACAGAAAAAATCTATAATTTCACCTAAATCTTCCTCTTTAACTCCTAATGTTTCTGAAATAATTTTATTGAAAACCTCTTTCCTATTAAATAATGGTAGAAAAAAATTCATACACATTATTTGAGATGAATTTAAATGGTTAGAATATGTATTTAGTCTATTTTCATTACAGTATTTTGTATACAATGAATATGTATCACTTAAAAAATTATCTTCTACTTTTCCAGGTAAAACATGTCCTTTTTCTTCACCTTTATATAAGCCATTTTCCTTAATCCTTAAAACATTATTTTTATAGTCTGTTAAATGTTCTTTTATTCTCTTGTTAAATTCAGTATATCTCATATTATTCTCCAATTATTAATATACAACAAAATAAAATATTTAAATTCACAAAATATTTTATTACCCCAAATTAAATTTACAACTTACTACCTATATGATTATAGGACAAAAAGTCATAATTTACCACTGAAGATTAAAGAATAATGAATTTTTTTACTATGACTATCTAAAATTTTTTACATAAAAAAAGACAGTAAAAACTGTCTTTAAAAATTAATTTTAATCAATACCTACCATTACAGAAGTTGCCTTAATAATAGCATAAGCTTCTTTTCCTACTTCTAAATTTAGCTCATTAATTGAACTCATTGAAATAGTTGAAGAAATAATATTTCCTCCACCAATATCAATTTTTACAATTCCGTTTACAGCACCTTTTTCTATTTCCACTACTTTGCCTTTTAATTGATTTCTTGCACTTAATTTCATTTAATATCTCCTTTAATTTTTATTCTATATACTTCATACCTCAAATATTTACTTATAAACTTTTATTTTCTTCCTTAATAACAGAATAGGCAAGATTATTTATTTTCTTTACTTTTGTAATTGTTTCAAAAATGTAAGAATTTCTCATTTACTAAAATATTAAATTTTTATATTAAAAAAATAATATTTGTTTTTTTATGTATTTTATCTTTCTAAAATAAATA
>DUUN01000652.1 GCA_012841535.1 Gallicola sp.
AAAAAAGAAATAGAAGAGGTATTAAATGGATCCTAAAAAGAAATTTGGACAAAATTTTATAACTGATACTAATTTAATTAATAAGATTGTATCTTCATCAAAAATAAACGATAAAAATGTTATTGAAGTGGGACCAGGAAGAGGCGCTCTAACTAAAGAATTAGCTAAAAGAGCTAAAAAGGTTATCGCTTATGAAATTGATAAAGATTTAATGATGTATCTTGATGAATTAGTAGAGGAAAACGATAATTTAGAAGTCATATATGAAGACTTTTTATCTATTGATTTTGAAAGTGATAAAAAGTGGGAATTAATAGGTAATTTACCATACTATATTACTACTCCAATTCTATTTAAATTTTTAGAAAACAATGTTTATAATAGTGCCACAATTATGGTACAAAAAGAAGTTGGAGAAAGATTAATATCTAAACCAAATTCAAAAAAATATAACGCATTATCAGTCATAGTTCAATATTTAACTAATGTTGAAAGAGTGGTAAATGTATCTAAAAAATTATTCTTTCCAGTGCCAAAAGTTGATAGTGTTGTTATACGTTTAGAGAAGAAAAATAATAGAGAAATTCCACTAGAAAAAGAGCCGGAGTTTCTAAAGTTTGTTAAAGCGTGTTTCACTCAAAAAAGAAAGACTTTAGCTAACAATTTAACAGAGTCGTACAACCAAAATAAAGAAACGATAAACGCTTTATTAAGAGAAAATCAATTTAGTGAAAGCATAAGAGCGGAACAACTATCACTAGGTGATTTTATTAATTTGTTTAATCAGATAGTATGAACTTAATTAAAGAAAAAGCATATGCAAAATTAAATCTTGATCTTCATGTTTTGGGCAAGAGAAATGATGGATTTCACGAATTAAAATCTATCATCATACCTCTTGATTTTTATGATGAAATATATTTAGAAATTCATCATGAAAATGAAGTGATATCAAATGTTCCAATTAAGAATAATTTAATATTAAAAGTGATTGAAGAGTTTCAAAAAAGAGGTCATATTAACGACAAAGTTAAAGCTACTTTATACAAGAAAATCCCACTTGCTTCTGGCCTTGGAGGAGGCAGCGCAGATGCAGCTGCAACTATCCGCGGAATTGATAGATTATTTGACTTAAATTTACCTCAAAAAGAATTAGAAGAAATTGCTAATTCATTAGGTAGTGATATTTTATTTTGCCTTTATAATAAGCCAGCAATAATGTCTGGTAGAGGTGACATTTTAGAATTTATTTCTTATCCAAAATTTGACTCAATTACTTTAATAATATTACCAACTTTTAACAGTACAGCAGAAATTTTTAAAAACTTGAAAACATCTAATGATTTGCATGATTTTAATCATCAATTATCTCTATATTCAAGTGATAATATCAATGAATATCAAAAAGGTATTCATAATGATTTATTAAAATCAGCTCTAACAACCAATAATATCTTTCATAATTATTATGAAAGAATTAAAAGTATAGATTCAAATGTTAAAATGACTGGTTCTGGTCCAACATTATATTTAATAAATCCTAGCAAAAAAACGATAAAAATGTTAAAAAAAGTCGAAAATATTCAATTATTCGACTTAAAAATGAAAAAATAGT
>DUUN01000640.1 GCA_012841535.1 Gallicola sp.
ATCTGTGATTTGTGTAAGCATTTGCGAACTTATTTATAACTATTTTTCCGCTAAATTCTTTAGGAATAACTGCGGATATACATTATAGAAAAACACTCCCGCTATAATAGTTAAAAAAGACAGTACAATAAAAGAAATACTCATAAATTGATTAAAGTTATAAGCTGAAGTTTAACTGATTCTTTTAGATAAACTCAAATCAACTTTAGCACCAAGGTAGTTATAATAGTTTTCTGTATAATTCCCAAAACCTGTAGTGAAGGTCATTTCGCCAAAATAAGGATGACCATCAACGTCGTAAAAGTCTACTCTCACTTGTGGAAAACCTTTTGACAGAGATTTTGCAATCTCTAGCATTTTATCTAAAGAATCTGGTTTGTCAACATTTTTCCAACATTTATTTTTTGAATATTCAGTTAATGTCATGTTCGAAATATTCGTCCAATTCAAATTATAAAATGATAAAGAATAATCATTAATTGATAACCTATCACTTACAACTAAAATAGATTCAGGTTCTCCATTAAAACACCAAATCTTATAATCTACAATTGAAGAGCTATTTTCGGATGTGTTCTCTAAAAACTCTTCAGCAATAATACATGGTTTTATCTTCAAATAATGAGATTGAGCTGCAGAGTAACCAAAAGGTCTTTTAAGCCATTTTGTTAATTGTTTTATAGTAGACTCATAGTCTAGTTGTAATTTATCCTTTACTACTATAACAGTTCCGCAACCATTATTTGATTTCAAAACAAATCTTTCAGGCAACTCATCAAAGTTAATATCATTAGGATTATCCCATTTACCATAAAGCTTGGGTAGATAGTTTTCATATCCTTTTTCTTTTACAAACTCACGAACAAGATACTTGTCAGCATATTTTGTCCAAAGACTTGTATCACTATTAAATTGCAACCAAAATATTTTCTCTATCAAGTTTTTAGGAGAATCCCAATCTATATTTTTTTTAAAAAACTTCTTATATTCTTTATTTGCAGCACATTTCGGAGATATTGAATATAAAATCTTATTCAAATAAAACATATAGTCTTTATAAATTAAAGCTATAATTTTGTTATTTTTCATCATGCTCCTAAAGTTATTCTTCATCTTATTATATTTATTATCATAGTACGACTACAACATTTCTATGATATAGTTATTAATCTCTATTCCTTTATCTTTTCAATTATAAGCTCTTTCATAAAAACATAATCTTTAAATTGCGATATTTCACAGAACAGAATAACAAATGTAGCGCCAGCAATAATTTGAGTAATCAAAATCCACAAATAACTAAAAGGTAAGATAAGACCAAGTATATATACAATTACAGACATAGTGATAGCAATAAAAAATGAAGGAAGCACATCAGCAACTTGATGCTTCAAAGAGTACCCTATAAGTTTACCACTCCAATAACTATTTATGTAATAACCTATAAATGCATTAACTATCATACCTACTATCATCACCTTCACACCCCATATAACACCAATTACTATCACTGGAACAGATAATATTTTTTTAATAACTTCAAGTTTCAAAAAAAGATCTGAGCGTCCACAAACTTGAAGCATATTTAAATTAAGAGCTTGTAATGGGAACATCATACCTACAAAACTCAACATTTGCAGATATATAATTGATGGCCTCCATTTCTCTCCAATAAGAGTTATAATCATAGGCTCTGCAACTGCTGCCATCCCTAGTACCAAAACAAACGTTATAAGCATGGTGCTTCTAATAAGCTTCTTATAGTTACTCCTAAGTCTAGGAATATCATTTTGCATACTTGCTAATATCGGGTAACTTACTCTGCTTATTATTACACTCAGATTGTCAGCTGGAGCTCTTTTAAACTCATCTGCCCTAGTATAAAATCCTAAAGTTTGCGCAGAAAAATACTTCCCAATTACAAGGAAATAGATGTTTTTAAAAACTGTGTTGAGCAATCCTGTTACTAATAACTTGCTGCCAAAAGCAAACAACTCTTTAAAAGACTCTTTACTAAATGCCCATAAAGGACTCCAACGATTCCACCTCCATAACAACAGAGAGTTTAAAGAACGCCTACCAACATGTAGTGCAACTAAACTCCACACTCCAAAATGATTGTAAGCCATTACAATTGCTAATACACCTGAAACTATTGTAGAAACAACAGATATTTTTGCTTGTAGTTTAAAATCAACTCTTTTTATTAGAATTGTTCTCTGAATAACTGTAAAGGATTCTACTACAATTATTATACTAAAAACCTTTATAATCTGATTCAGTTGTGGCTCATTAAAGAACCTACTTATATAACCTGCACTAAAAAAAAGTAAAAAATAAAAGAGTACCCCGATTGCTAAATTAAAGTAGAAAACTGTTGAGTAATCAACATCATCACAATCCTGCTTACGAATTAGAGCTTGGCTAAATCCACTATCAACTATAGATTGTGATATAGCAACAAATGTCATCAATATACCAATCAAGCCAAACTCGTGTGGTGTTAAAATCCTAGCTAAGATAACACCTACAAAAAATTGAATACCTAGATTAGCAAAGTTATCAAGGCCACTCCAAATTAATCCGTTTACTGTTTTATGCTTTATAGACATTAAACAACTCCCTTAAAATCAAAATCACAGCACCCTTTTTCTTTCGACATAACTTTCTACTCTTGTTTGGTTATTAGAATACTCTATCACTAATGCAAGATCCAGATATCCTTAACCAATTACTGCAACATGATAGTTTTTACAATTCAGATACTTGAATTTTTTAATTCTCTTCTGCTTTATTCTTTATGCCACTAACTATTTTTTGAAAAAAAGGCTTTAATAACACCCAACTAATTGAGAATACAAAACCTGTAAAAATAAAAAGAAACAATAAAACAGGTCTATTAGGAGCACTCTTCTTATTCGGAATCACAACAGGGTCAATCATTGTAAGTATTGGAGTAGATTCATTAACAGCAATTTTAGCTTGTTCAAGTTGCACTGCTAGCTCGTTATAGACAGTATATGCTACTTGGTATTCATTAGTAAGACTTCGTTCAGTAGTTCTAGCCATTGCAGAAGTCAAACCGCGATTAGCATCTTGGAATGACGCTAAATCTGTCTGTTTTTCAATGAAATCTTTACGCGCGCTCTCATAACTCTTCTCCACAAAAACTAAGTTA
>DUUN01000207.1 GCA_012841535.1 Gallicola sp.
ATATTTTACATATTTTAACAAATTTATTATTTACTATGATATTATTTTCTTTTCCTATATAATGGTTAGGTAGTAAAAATAAAATGAATGGAGGTGTTTAAAAATGTTTTTAAAGAGAAATAAAAAAACAAGAATAGACAGTAAAAATGATATTGAAAAATTACTACATGATGCTGCAATGGAAGATTTTAATTCACTTATGAATAAAATGGGTACAACTAATTATGGATTAAGTGAAGAACAAATTGTTGAAAGCAGAGAAAAATATGGTAATAATAAGGTAACTGAACACAAGAAGGACTCGATTTTTAAAAAACTATGGGATTCTTTTATTAATCCTTTTAGTGGAATTTTAATTTTCTTGGCTATTATTTCAGTTTATACTGATATTATTTTACCTGATCCGGAAGACAAAAACGCAATTTCCGTAATAATTATTACAGCTATGGTAATTATTAGTGGAATGATTCGATTTGTTCAAGAAATTCGTTCAGGAAATGCAGCAGATAGCTTATTGAATTTAATAAAAACCAAATGTACAGTAATAAGAGAAAATGAGCAGCGAGAGATTTTATTAGAGGATTTAGTCGTTGGCGATATTGTACGTTTATCTGCAGGAGATATGATTCCTGCTGACATAAGACTAATTCAAACCAAAGATTTATTTATTAGCCAGTCATCTTTAACTGGCGAAAATGAGCCGGTAGAAAAAACCTATAAAAAAGCTGAAACAGAAGATTCCCTAACTAATTATAAAAGTTTAGCTTTTTTAGGCAGTAATGTTATTAGTGGTTCAGCTTTTGGTTTAGTTGTAGCAACAGGTGACAATACCCTTTTTGGTATGATGGCAAAAGATATACAAAAAGAACCTGTTGTAACAACCTTCGAAAAAGGGGTAAACCAGGTTTCGTGGGTCTTAATTCGTTTTATGTTAATAATGGTACCTATTGTTTTTGTAATAAATGGTATAACTAAAGGTCACTGGATTCATGCCTTTACATTTGCAATTTCCATTGGAGTTGGATTAACTCCGGAAATGCTACCTATGATTGTAACAACCTGTCTTGCAAAAGGTGCTGTTGCAATGTCAAAGGAAAAGACAATAGTTAAGAATTTAAACTCAATACAAAATTTTGGTTCTATTGATATTCTATGTACCGACAAAACTGGAACTATAACACAAGATAAGGTTATTCTGGAATATCATTTAGATGTAGATGGCAACGATAATAGTAGGGTTTTAAGACATGCATACTTAAATAGTCATTTCCAAACAGGTTTAAAAAACCTAATGGATATAGCTATTATTGAATCAACAAATGAAGAAAAGGTAGATGATCCATCTTTAAGAGGCTTAGATGAATTTTATAAGAAAATAGACGAAGTACCTTTTGATTTCAATAGAAGAAGAATGAGTGTTGTTGTTGAAGATAAAAACGGTAAAACTCAAATGATTACTAAGGGTGCAGTTGAAGAAATGCTTTCAATTTGCTCATATGTTGAATTTGAAGGTAAGGTAATAGAATTAACTGAAACTATTAAGGAAAAAGTTTTAAATAAGGTAACGGAATTAAATGATGACGGTATGAGAGTTATTGCTATTGCTCAAAAGACCAATCCTTCACCAGTTGGGGAATTCTCTGTAAATGATGAAAAAGATATGGTTTTAATTGGTTACCTTGCTTTTCTAGATCCACCAAAGGAATCTACAGTAGATGCAATAGTTGCACTAGCAGAGTATGGAGTAAAAGTAAAAGTTTTAACTGGAGACAATGAACACGTTACAAGATCTATTTGTAAAATGGTAGGTCTGGAAGTAAATAATCTTTTAACTGGTTCAGATATAGAAAATATGTCAGAAGAAGAACTAAAGAAGGCTGTTGAAACGACTACAGTTTTTGCCAAAGTATCTCCTTCTCAAAAAGCCCATATTGTAGAACTATTAAGAGAAAATGGACACTCTGTCGGATTTATGGGAGACGGAATAAACGATGCAGCTGCAATGAAGGCAGCAGACGTAGGAATTTCTGTAGACACAGCAGTAGATATTGCAAAGGAATCTGCAGATGTAATTTTACTTGAAAAAGACTTAATGGTACTTGAAAAAGGTATTATAGAAGGTAGAAAAACCTATGCCAATATGATTAAGTATATAAAAATGACGGCAAGTTCAAACTTTGGTAATGTATTTTCTGTTTTAATAGCAAGTGCATTTATACCTTATAATCCTATGACAAGTATTCAGTTAATATTTTTAAATTTAATATATGATATTTCCTGTACAGCTATACCATGGGATAATGTTGATGAGGAATTTATTAAAGAACCAAAAAAATGGGATGCTTCCGGAATAGTAAGTTTTATGTTATGGTTAGGACCAACAAGTTCTATATTTGATATAGCAACCTACTTAATTTCATATTTTTTAATTTGTCCTATATTTGTTCCAGGTGCAGAGGGAAGGCTATTTAATGCAATACCTCCATCAGAGGAATTAGTTAGAGACACTTATATGATGATGGCACAATCAATTTGGTTTGTAGAGTCAATGTGGACACAATCCCTTGTAATCCATATGATTAGAACGCCGAAAATACCATTTATCCAAAGTCATGCATCTTTTGCAGTTACCTCCTTATCTTTATCAGGAATAGTAATTGCAACTATGATTCCATTTACGCCATTTGGAAAGTTAATTGATCTTTATCCTTTCCCATTAAAATATTTTTATGTATTAGCCTTAACAATAGTTCTATATATGATATTAACGACAGTTGTTAAAGATATATATATAAAACGATATGGAAAATTACTGTAACAAAAAAAGCTAGTTTTTAAAAACTAGCTTTTTTTAATCATATCATGACCACATTTTTTACAGTGTACTTTAATTTTACCTTTGCCTTTAGGTACCCTTAAAGTTGTTTTACAATTTTCACATTTGAAAAATTTATATTCTTTTCTTTGTTTAAAGATCATTTTCATTTTGCTAAATTTTCCAGTAAATTTATTTCTTAACCTTAAAAAATCTTGGTTTTCCATACTTCTTTTAGCAATATTTTTTGAAAAAACTATATAATTAGAATATATAATTAATAAAAAACCAAACCAAAATAGTATTTGTCTTGCAATATTATCCAAAAATAAACTTGCTATAATAGCAATTAACGATAAAATTGATAAAAATCTTGAAAAAGCATTTGGACCATTTCTACCGGACATGAATTTATACATTTTTTCTTTCATTTAAATCCCTTCCTAACATTAGAATCTTATAAGATATTATATACCATTTACCTAAAAGTAATCTTAAAATAATATTAATTATTCTAAGAAATATATTTTTTATATATTTCTAAAACCTTATTTGCAAAAGTTCTAGAAGAAAAATTTTCATTTGCACTAATTATTGCATTTTTAGACAAATTATTATATAGTTCATCGTTATTAAAAATAAGTTTAAGTTTTTCTTTAAATTCTTCAAAACTATTATATCTAAAGCCATTGTAATTATTTATTACAGTTTTTTCCAAGCATTCATCATTTCTACATAGAACTGGAATTCCATTGGCTAAGGCTTCAATATATGTTAGGCCTTGAGTTTCACTAGTTGAGGCAGAAACAAACAAATCAGCCATTTGATAATAAATATTTAATTGTTCATTAGGTATTAAACCAGTAAAGGTTACTTTATTATTTAAATTATTAATTTCAATTAAATTAATTAGGTTATTTTTATTAGGTCCATCTCCAACAATAACTAGATGAAAATTTTCCATTTCTATTTTCTTTAAATAATTTATTAATTCTTCAAGATTTTTTTCTTTACCGACCCTTCCTACGGAAATTAAAATTTTAGCTTCTAGTGGTAGCCCTAATTCTTTTTTTAAAAGCTCCAATTCTTCTTTAGGATATTTAATCTTAAATTTATCCATCGATAAACCAGTAGGAACAATATAAATATTTCCATTTATATCATACTTTTTTAAAACCTTAAATGTTTTTAAAGTAGGCACTATCATACAGGCGGTTTTATTATATATTCTTTTAGTAAATTTCTTTGCAAGGTATTTTCCTACTTTTACACTAGGTGAAAAATAGTGGGTATATTCTTCATAAAGGGTATGATAGGTGTGTATTATTGGAATTTCTAGTTTATTTGCAATTTTCCTTGCAATGAAAAAAGTAGTAAATTCGCTTTGAGTATGAACAATATCCGGTTTCCAATCAAGTATTGAATTTAGTAAAGGATTGGTGTAAGATAAAGAAAATCTTGCATCAGGATAAATTCTTGACACGTCATAAGAACCTAAATATACTACATTATCATCATAGTCAATATAAGAATGATGATTAGAAGAAAGGGTTAGGATTTTTACATCATGACCCATTGAAATAAGCTCTCGTCTAAGATTTTTTATTGAAGTAGTTACTCCATTTATAATTGCGGAATAAGCGTCAGTAGCTAATAAAATTTTCATAATTACCTCTTTTGTATATAGAAATACATTAAGTATAATTATAACACATTTAATTTTAGGTATAAATTTTATGGTTTTATCTATATTTTAGTTGACAAATAAGTAAAGTTAGGATATACTTATTCGGTGTTAAAAATGACTTCTCCAGTCCTTTTTAACAATATTCACAAAATCGCCAGTGGCCAGGGGTGCGATTAATAAATGCTTGGTGGGAGAACAATCGCTTTTTAGCAGCGATGTCTAAATAGCTAAAAATATTGTAAAAAGGAAAGGAAAGGAAATAATGAAAAGCTATGTTGCTAAAGCAGGAGATATCCAAAGAAAATGGTATGTAGTTGACGCTACAGACAAAGTACTTGGAAGACTTGCAAGTGAAATTGCAGCTGTTTTAAGAGGAAAGAACAAGCCTATATTTACACCAAATATAGACACAGGAGATTATGTAATAGTAATCAATGCTGATAAGGTTAGAGTAACAGGAAATAAGGAAGGTCAAAAACAATATAGACATCATACTGGTTATCCAGGTGGTTTAAAATCTATTTCTTATGAAGAGTTAATGGCAAAAAAACCAGAAAGAGCAATAGAAATTGCTGTTAAGGGTATGCTTCCACATAATAAATTAGGTAGAGCTATGTATAAAAAATTAAAAGTTTATGCTGGCCCAGACCATAATCATGAAGCACAACAACCAGAAGTTCTAGACATATAAGAAATAGGAGGGATATAAAATGGCTAACGTACAATATTTAGGAACTGGAAGAAGAAAGACATCAGTTGCTAGAGTTAGATTAGTTCCAGGAAATGGACAATTTATTATAAACAAAAGACCAATTGATGAATATTTTGATTTTGATACATTAAGAGTTATAGCAAAAGAACCACTAGTTTTAACTGAAAACTTAGGTGGTTATGATGTTTTTGTAAATGTTAAGGGTGGAGGATACACTGGACAAGCAGGAGCTATTCGTCATGGAGTAGCAAGAGCTTTATTAGAAGTTGATCCAGAATTAAGACCAACATTAAAAAGAGCAGGTTTCTTAACAAGAGACCCTAGAAAAGTTGAACGTAAAAAATACGGATTCAAAAAAGCTCGTAAAAGTCCACAATTCTCAAAAAGATAATATTGTTTATAAGCTTCAGTTTATACTGGAGCTTTTTTTGTGTTTTGAAAATGATATATTTTCATATAATTTATATTTAAATTGATAAAAATGTAACTAATATCACATTATTTTTAATGAATTTAGATATAATTAATATAGAGAGATACTTATAATATTAAGAAGAATTCTTTTATAGTTTTAAATATCCTATAAAGTTATATAAAGAAATAAGAGGAATTTATTAAAGGAGGATAGAATGGCAAAATCTGAAGAATGTTTAATTTGTAAAGAACCTTTGGTTTATTTAAATGAAGCTATTAACATGAAATGTTATATATGCGGAAGGGAAGAATTAAGTACTGCAAAATGTAAAAGTGGTCATTTTGTTTGCGATAAATGTCATGGTTCAGGTGTTCCATTAATAAAGGAAATATGCATAAATTCAAATAGTAAGAATCCAATAGAAATAACTGAAGAAATTATGAGTAAATCCTTTATCCATATGCATGGACCGGAACATCATGTCTTAGTAGGTTCAGCCTTATTAACAGCCTATAAGAATTCAGGTGGGAATATTGATTTAAGAAAATCCCTTGAAGAAATGGAAAAAAGAGGAAGTCAAGTTCCAGGAGGTACTTGTGGTTTTTGGGGAGCTTGTGGTGCATCTATATCTTTAGGTATATTTATTAGTATTATTACAGGAGCAACTCCATTAACAAATAATCCATGGAAATTATCAAACTTAGCTACATCAAAAGCCTTGACAAAAGTAAGTGAAATAGGTGGACCAAGATGTTGTAAAAGAAATTCCTTTATAGCCATTGAAACAGCTATAAATTTCGTAGAAGATAACATGGGAATAAAGATGGAAAATGAAAGTATTAAATGTAAATTTAAAGAGAAGAATAATCAATGTATAAAAAATAGATGTCCTTATTATAATTAAAATAATAACTATTGTTTAAATGTGATTAATAAAGCAATATAAGCTTTTTTAATAAATATTTTAAAAGGAGAAGGAAATGAAAAAGTTTTTATCATTTGAATTTTGGCAAAAATTCGGCAAATCATTAATGGTTGTAATTGCAGTAATGCCTGCAGCAGGATTAATGATTAGTATTGGGAAACTTATTGCAATGATTAGTCCGGACCTAAACTTTTTAGTTACTACCGGTGGTGTAGTTGAAAATATAGGTTGGGCAATTATAGGTAACTTACATTTGTTATTTGCCATTGCAATAGGAGGTTCTTGGGCAAAAGAAAGAGCAGGAGGGGCCTTTGCTTCAGCTATAGCATTTATTTTAATTAATAGAATTACTGGAGCGGTATTTGGAGTAACTTCTGAAATGCTAGTAACAGAAGGAGCTGTAACCAATACTTTATTTGGTCAAGAAATACTTGTAGATGGATATTTTACCAGTGTATTGGAAGCACCAGCTCTTAATATGGGAGTTTTCGTAGGTATTATAGCAGGATTTTTAGGTGCTAATATCTACAACAAATACTATAATTTTAGAAAATTACCAGAAGCATTGTCCTTTTTTAATGGAAAAAGATTTGTGCCTTTTGTTGTAATTCTATGGTCAGTAATTATATCTTTACTACTTTCTGTTGTATGGCCATTTATCCAAACAGGAATAAATTATTTTGGAGTTTGGTTAGCTGAATCAAGTGACAAGGCACCAGTACTTGCTCCATTTGTATTTGGTATGGCAGAAAGATTATTATTGCCATTTGGTTTACACCATATGTTAACAATTCCTATTAACTATACTGCCTTAGGAGGGACCTATACTATTTTAACAGGAACCGGGGCAGGAACAGCAGTTTTTGGTCAAGATCCTTTATGGTTAGCTTGGGCAAGTGACTTAGTTAATTTAAAATCAGCTGGAAATATGACAGAGTACACTAATTTATTAAATTCAATAACTCCAGCAAGGTTTAAAGTTGGTCAAATGATAGGTTCCATGGGAATTCTTATGGGAATAGCCCTAGCTATGTATAAAAATACGGATTTAGACAAGCGAAAAAAATATAAGTCAATGTTTTTCTCGGCGGGAATTGCCGTATTTTTAACAGGTGTAACAGAACCTTTAGAATTTATGTTTATGTTTGCCTCTCCAATATTATACGGAACATATGCTTTAATTCAGGGATTAGCCTTTGGCTTAGCAGATATAATTAATTTAAGACTCCATTCTTTCGGCTCTATAGAATTGCTTACAAGGGTTCCTATTAGTATAAAGGCCGGTTTAACGGGAGATTTAATCAATTATGTTATAGCATGTATTGTTTTCTTTGTAGGAACTTATTTTATAGCAAGTTTCCTAATAAGAAAGTTGAAAATAGCAACTCCAGGAAGACTTGGAAATTACGATGATAATGATAATTCTGAAAATAAAGAAGTAGAAACTAAAGAAAAAGGTGATGCAAATTCACAAGTAGTAGCTATAGTAGAACTACTAGGAGGATCAGATAATATTGTAGATGTTGATGCTTGTATGACAAGACTAAGAGTTTCAATTAAAGATGATAGTTTAGTAGGAAATGAAGAAGAATGGAAAAAACAGGGAGCTATGGGTCTAATAAAAAAAGATTCAGGAGTTCAAGCTGTTTATGGTCCTAAAGCAGATATTTTAAAATCTGATATTAATGACTATTTAAATAGATAATATGAAAATTTTAACATTAAATACCCATAGTTGGTTAGAAAAAAATCAAAAAGAAAAATTTAATATATTTGTAGATAATATTCTTGAAGAAAAATATGATATTATTTTTCTTCAAGAGGTTAATCAAAGTATTTCTGCAAATAAAATAGAAAGAAAAGATAAAAAAATAGTTGAATTAGCTAGACTTAAAGAAAATAATTTCGGTTTACTATTAAAAGATGAATTGAAAAGTAAAGGCTTAAATTATTACTATACTTGGGATAGTACCCATATTGGATATGATATTTATGATGAAGGTATTGCAATATTATCTTTAAATCCTATTTTGGAAGTAAAAAGTAAAATCATTTCAAGTTCAGTAGAATATAAAAGTATAGAAACCAGAAAAGCAACTGGAATAAAAATTCAATATAAGAATAAGGATATTTGGGCATTTACTTTACATTTTTCTTGGTGGAAAGATGGTAACTTTCAATATGAATGGAAAAAATTAAGAGAAATTATAAATGAAATAAAGGCAGATTTATTTATATTAGCAGGTGATTTTAATAATGATGCTAATATTAGAAATGAAGGCTACGATTTAGTATTAAAAAGTGGTTTCTATGACTCTTTTAATTTAGCTAAGGAAAAAATTGGAGAATATACAGTTGAATCTGAAATTGCTGGTTGGAAAGGCGATTCAAGTAATAAAAGAATAGATTTTGTATTTTTATCAGAAGAAGTAGGTGTAAAAAAATATGAAGTCGTTTTTAAAGATGAATTGCAAATATCCGATCATTTAGGGGTAAAAGTTGAACTAGAAATTTAAATATTATTGTAAAATTAAAAAAACTAGCCAAAGTTTTAAGACTAAGGCTAGTTTTTTTATGTTTTAATTTGGTAATTAAGTTGACAAAAGATAATAAATGGAATATATTAACAGTGTTAAGTAAAATAACGGTGTTAAGTTGAGGTGGTTAAGTGGTTAGTAAAAAACGTAGGGAAAATGAAAAAGAAAAAATGCGTAAGCTTATACTAAATGCTAGTGTAAAAATAATCCTAGAAGATGGTTACGATAAACTATCCATGAGAAAAATAGCTGATAAAATAGAATATTCTGCAACGACAATTTATTTATACTATAAGGATAAGAATGAAATAGTTGAAGATATTTCAATAGGGATTTATGAAAAAATAGTTAAGAATATAAAAAATGTCCTGGAGAATAATAAAAATCTATCAATAGAAAAACAAATAGAACTTTCCTTTAAAGAGTTTATTTATAGCATTACAGATAATCCGGAAATGGGAAGGGCAGTTATTAGAAGTGGAACTAGTGCAATGTTAGGGCCAAGAAATGAAAGGGAAGATCAAGAAATAACCGGAATTGATATGCTTGGAAATTTATTGGTAAAAGGTCAAGAAGAAAAAGTCTTTTCAAAAATTGAAGAATTTATGCCACTTATGATTATTTCATCCTTAATAGGATTTTCTATGAATGCCATAGAAAATCGACTATATGAAGATGATAATTGGGATAATTTAGTAGATAAATATTCAAGATTATTACTTGATGGACTATTATACAGGGAAAGAGATTAGAGTGAAAAGAAAATTAAAATTTATAATATTTTCTATTGCCTTAATAGTTTGTATTTGTGGGATTTTAATTTTTAAATTAGGGAAATCATCATTACCTATTATTTATCCTATAGAAGATATAGAAATTAAGTCTGTAGAAGATGGAGAGTACATTGGATATGTAAACAATAGTCTTATTAAGGTAAAATTAGCTGTTAGTGTTTTAAACGGAGAAATAAGGGAAATAGAAATTCTTCAACACGATAATGGTTTAGGAAAAAAAGCGGAGTCTATAATAGCTGATATAATTAAAAATCAATCATTAAAGGTAGATGCTGTTTCTTCTGCTACCTATAGTAGCAATAGTATTTTAAAGGCAATAGAAAATGCTTTAATAAATTCCTCTAGGGAGGTTGAAAAAAAATGAATGTTTTAATAGTATATTCAAGTAAATACGGGTGTACGGAAAAATGTGTAAAATATTTAGAGAATAGGATAGATTATAATGTTGAAATTATAAATCTTAAGAAAGATAAATTAGTGGATTTAGGTACTTACGATACAGTTATAATTGGAAGTCCAATATATATGGGAAAGGCTTTAAAAGAAGTTAGAAACTTTTGTAAAAAATATTTAAAATTATTGTTAAAAAAGAAAGTTATACTATTTTTATGTTGTACAACACCTAATAAATTAGATGAGTTTTTAGTTGGAAACTTTTCTAATGAATTACTATCTCATGTTAGGGATAGAATTAATTTTGGTGGTGAAATTCAATTAGAGGGTATGGGATTTATAGATAAACAAATAGTGAAAATGGCGGAAAAACTGGAAGCTAGAGAAATTGGAATGCAGGATAAAAATATTGAAAAAACAGCAGAGTTAATTAATAATATATAGTTTTATAAAAAAATTAAAGTGGCTTACATATTAGAATTATAAGAAAATAGTCTTAAAAAAATTAATGTCATGAATAATTTATTCATGGCATTTCATATTTTAATAAAATAATATTGGTAATAATGTATAATGAGATTAATTTGGTAAATTTGTCTTAAAAAATAATAAGAATATAGAGAGGAAGAATTTTTTTGGAAAAGATTTTGTTAGTTGAAGATGATAGTTTGATAGCTTCTGGATTGGTATATGCTTTTGAACAAGAAGGCTATAGGATTCTACACTGTAAATCCGTAAAAGAAGCTAGAGACACAATAGAAAAGGATAAATTTGACTTGGCAATACTAGATATGCAATTACCTGATGGAAGTGGTTTTGATGTAAGAGAGAATTTGGAAAATACTGCCATAATTTTTTTAACAGTAGTTGATGATGAAGGAAATATTGTTCGTGCTTTTGAAAGTGGTGCCGATGATTATGTAACTAAGCCATTTCGTTTAAGGGAATTACTAGCTAGGGTAAAACGAACTTTAAGTATACACAAGGGTTATAAAAAACAATCTCCTTATTTATATATAGATAATGTAACAATTGATACATCTGCTGGGAAAGTTTTCAAAGGTGAAAAATTAATAGAGCTTACAGCATTAGAGTATAGATTATTATTAGTTTTTGCATTAAATAAGGGACAAATGCTTACGCGTAATCAAATAATAGAAAATATTTGGGATTCAACAGGTAATTTTGTAGAGGACAATACTTTAACAGTATATATAAAACGTCTACGAGAAAAACTTGGAGATGATATAAGAATTGAAACAGTAAGGGGGATTGGCTATCGTGTGGATTAGCAAGAAAGAAATTCTAAACCTATCTAAGAATATAAGAAGGATTATAGACGGAAATATGATTGATATTCGCGATAATAAAGAAGGGCCTTTTGGAATTCTTAAAAATGATATTTATACTCTTGCTACTTTAAAAAATGAGGAAGTGAACTCTTTTCATAACGAGAGAGATTTAATGTCAGAAACTTTAGCAAATATTTCCCATCAGTTAAAAACACCTCTTACTTCTATGATGGTTATGGCAGATTTACTTGAAAATGCACCAAAGGATAAACAGTTGGAGTTTATATCAAATATAAAAATAGGACTTGCTCAAATGGAGTGGCTTGTTTCTGTACTTCTAAAAATGGCCAAGCTGGATGCGGGAGCTGTTGAGTTTTCAAGAGAAAAAATAAAGGGAAGGAAATTAATTGGATTATCTTTAGAGCCTCTTGAAATTTTACTGGATTTGAAAAATCAAAATGTTGAAATTTTAGGGGATATCACTTTAACTTGTGATAGGAAATGGACTGCTGAGGCTTTAACTAATATTATTAAAAATGCTTCTGAATATTCTCCTGCTGGAAAAAATATTGTAATAGAGTTTGGAGAAAATCCCATAGCTACTTGGATTTCTGTTAGTGATAGTGGAAATGGGATAACAAACCTTGAAATAGCAAATTTATTTAAACGATTTGAAGGAACAGTAAGTGAAAAAAGTTACGGAATTGGACTACCCCTTGCCCTTGCTATTATAAGAGGACAAAATGGCGATATAGATGTTGATGGTGGAGGAAAAGGTAAGGGGGCTACATTTACCTTAAAATTCTTTAAGTGACTAAATTGTCATTTTCAAATAAAAGGAGTCACTTTATAGTCATTTAGGCTTGTTAAAATAGCTTTAGAAATAAAAGGAGGAAGAAAATGACAATATTACAAGTCGAAGGACTAACTAAAATATACGGAAAAGGTGACAATATTGTTACTGCATTGGATAATGTTAGTTTTAATGTAAGAAAAGGAGAATTTGTAGCTATAATAGGAGCTTCGGGTTCAGGAAAATCAACATTAATGCATTTAATTGGAGGGGTGGACCGTCCAACATCGGGAAAAGTACTTGTTGATGGTAATGATATATATAAATCTACAGAAAGTGAACTGGCAATATTTCGTAGGAGAAATATAGGGATAATTTACCAGTTTTATAATTTAATTCCTACATTAACAGCTGAAGAAAATATTATGTTACCAAGACTTCTCGATAATAGAAAACCTGATGAAGCTAAATTAAAATCGGTTTTAGAAACCATAGGTTTAACAAACCGTTCCAAGCATTTACCAGGTGAATTGTCAGGAGGTCAACAACAAAGAGCTTCTATTGGAAGAGCGCTTATTAACGACCCCGCAGTAATTTTAGCAGATGAGCCGACAGGAAATCTTGACAGTAAATCAAGTCGTGAAATTGTAGAACTTTTAAAATTCGCCAATAATAGGTATAATCAAACCTTACTCTTAATTACCCATGATGAAAAAATTGCCTTACAAGCCGATAGGATAATTACAATAGAGGACGGTAAAATCCTTAGGGACGAGGTGATTAAACAGTGAAAATAACAGCAAAACTAGCCTACAGTCAGTTAAAGGTAAATCGTTTAAGAACTTTTTGGACAATGGTGGGAGTTATTCTTTCAACTGCTTTAATTACAGCAGTTTGTAGTTTTGGAGCCAGTGGTTATGCTTTAATTAAGGACTTTTTAGATGCAAACAAGGCTACAAATAATTTTAAAATTATGGCTACTGTAGCTATACCGGTTGGAATTTTAAGTATAATAATTGTGGCCATGTCCGTAGCTGTAATCTCCAATGCCTTTAGAGTAAGTGCAGGAGAGAGAACCACTCAATTTGGAATATTAAAAAGTGTTGGAGCAACAAAAAAACAAATTGTTTCTACAGTTATGTCTGAGAGTATCTTTATATCCTTGGTTTCAATTCCATTAGGAATATTATTTGGATTATTTTTAGCCTTTCTTGGAGTTCAAGTAGCAAACCATTTTCTAGGTGAATTAAATAGTTTGGCACATATTATGATGCATAAGCTTATTATAGTTTTTGATTTTATAATATCATGGCAGGCTTTAGTCATTGCTACAGTGATTTCCTTTTCTACCATACTACTATCAGCTTGGCTGCCAGCACGGAAAGCTGCAAAATCCTATGCTATAGACAGTATAAGGGGAAAAGGAGAGGTTAAACTTGAAAGGAAGATGGTGAAAACCAATCCTCTTATTGGAAAAATATTTGGATTTGAAGGAGTTCTTGCGGCTAAGAATATGAAGCGAAGTAAAAGAAATCTTCGCTCTACAGTAATTTCTTTAACAGTTGGAGTTATTTTATTTATTAACCTTGGTTTTTTAAGTAATCAAGTTAATAGCTTAATGAAAATGATGTCATTGGATAATGATGCTGCAGTTATAGTTGATTATACATCTATGGTAGATAACTATATTAGTGAAAAAACCGGAGAAGAAGGTGCTAATATAGTAGAACCGATTAATAGTGAGCTAGGAGATGAAATTACAGAAAAACTAAGAGAATATAATAATACGAGAATATTTGCTTATGGAGGTGATATGGAAACCTATAATGCCCTTGTTCCAAAGGGAAATTTAAGGCCTATTATAAAAGAAGTATTAAAAGAATCTGAAATTACAGATAATGAATTATCAGCGGAACTTATAACAGTAGATAAGGAAAATTATGAGAAATTATGTGAAAAAGCTGGAGTTTCCATTGGTTCAAATATACTTTTAAACTATTATGACTATAATGATAATGGAAAGCAGGCTTCCATTAAGCCTTTTGAAATTAAAGATAAGAATTTTAAGCTTATAGAAGGAAATGGCTCAATAAAAGAAATTAAAGTCCACGGTGAGTTAAATAGAGAGGAAATACCAAGGGAGTTATTTGTACCAAATACAAATATAGTGCGATTAGTAGTACCACAAGGAGAAATGAGAGGGTATAATTGGTTTTCTACTCCGAAGGATATTGATGGATTTATAGATTATGCCAATGGAGTTATGAATGAAGTCTTTCCTGAAACCTATGTTTATGAATATGGAGAATTAGGATATAGAACCAGTGTTTATAAAACTGATGATTTTATGAAAGTAATGAATATACCTATTGTTCTAGCAACAGTTTTTTTATATAGTTTTATAGCCTTACTGGCCTTAATAGGACTTACTAATATAATTAGCACAATGGCTACTAATGTAAGGGTACGTTCTAAGGAGTTTGCTGTTCTACAAAGTGTAGGTATGACTCCAGAAGGATTAAAACGGATGTTAAATTTAGAAAGTATTATGTACTCCTATAAATCCTTAGCTATTGGACTACCTGTAGGAATATTATTCACCTATTTAATTAGTAAATCCATTAGAACTGCATTTCCAATTCCCTACAAACTACCTTGGTTAATGATACTTATAAGTATAGTTGTAGTATTTGCAATAACTTGGATTACAATGCAGTATTCCCTGTCGAAAATTAAAAATAAAAATATTATAGAAACAATACGTCTAGAAAAATAATAGATTTAACCATAGTCTTAAAGTGATATTTAAGTCTGTGGTTTTTTATTGGGTAAAATATTTCAAATTATATTTTATAGTCTACATAATAAACCGAGTTAAAAAAATATTTTAAGATTAATACCGGATTTTAATTCATATATTATAACTTTTTA
>DUUN01000365.1 GCA_012841535.1 Gallicola sp.
AATAATATTATTGGAATTATAGATATTAATATATATATAGCCCAAGATACTATATTTCCAATATTTCCACTTAAAGACATTATTCTTAGCATATTACTTATTTGATAATATGGAAAAAATATTATTTGTTTCATATTAAAAATATTTGCTTTAAAAATATTTAGAATAAAAAGTATTAAGACTTCCATTATTAAAAATATCGTTAATTTCTTTTTCATATTTTAATACCCCTTTAATAATTATTGTTTTACAATAATTATACCAAATTAATTATCGTAAAACAATAATTAATTGAATAAAAAAATCAAATATACCTATTAGATATACTTGATTTTTAAAATATTTATTAAATTTTACACTAGGCTAATATTTCAATAACATTTTTATTTGCTGCAGCTTTTGCAGGGCTATAACTAAATATTATTCCTATTGCTAAGGAAATAAATAGGGAAATAAGTACAGGACCTGCTTCTATTGAAATTGAAAATGGTAAAAATATTGCTATTATCATAGCAAATAGAAGTCCAAAGAAATATCCTAATATTCCACCTATTACAGTTATTATTATTCCCTCTAATAAAAACTGTACTGTAATATTCTTCTTTGTTGCTCCTAAGGCCCTTCTTATTCCAATTTCCTTAGTTCTTTCAGAAACTGATATAAACATCATATTCATTATTCCAATTCCAGCTATTAGAAGTGAAATACCTCCTATTAAGGCTATAAAAGTAGTTATGCTATCTAGAATATTGGATATACCATCCATTATTCCTCCAATGTCTATAAAGGTATATTGACCTAAATCCTTCATACTTCCATTGTCAGCTAAGAAATCTACTACTTTTTCCGATACATCAGAAACTTGAGCTCCTTTTTCTAAATATAAGGTAATTGAAGAACTTGCAAATTTTGACTCATTGTAAAACTCATAGGTGGCTTTTGGAATAGATAAAGAATAATCCATCATTGCCATCATGCCAGTAGCACCTTTATAAACACCTACTATTTGGTAATTCAATCCATTTATTTTTACATTTTTTCCTAAATACGTATTTTTACCCTCAAAGAGTTTTTTCGCTACATAGTCACTAATAACAACTACTCTGTTTTTAGTTTTATCATCTACAGATGTTAAATTCCTTCCTTCGATTAATTTTTCATCTGTGTTTTTTACTAATTTTGCAGTAGTATTTTCTGTAGTTTTATCTGACTCCAAAATCATTGATGCACTATTTGAATCCGGATTTACACCGGCTATTTCTACATTTTTTACGCCTTTTATTTTTCTTATTCCTATTAAGTCCTGAGCAGAATAAAACTTTATATTTGCATCATATGCCAGGGACATATCATTAGGCTGAAATGTAATATTACTGGTAATCTCCTGTGTTTCATCTTCTGTAAGCTCATCTACTACATAATTTTCAAAACCTTGACCAATAGAAATTATAGCAATTACTGCACCGATTCCAATTATTATTCCTAACATTGTTAATATACTTCGCTTTTTATTTCTTTTTATAGCATTAAATGCATCTGAAAATAATACCGAAAATCTCATTACAAATCAAACCTTTCTTCTAAATTTCCATCAACCATAAAAAGAACTTTTGAACAGTAAGAAGCTAAACTTCTATCGTGGGTTACCATAACTACAGTTGTTTTATTTTCTATATTTAATTTTTTAAATATTTCCATAATTTCTTTAGAAGTCGCCGAGTCTAAAGCACCTGTTGGCTCGTCTGCAAGAATAAATTTAGGATTGTGAACTATTGCCCTGGCAATTGCAACCCTTTGTTTCTGTCCACCTGAAAGTTGTGTAGGATATTTATTTATTTTTTCAGGTATTCCTACAGATTCTAAGGCTTTTAAGACGACTTCTTTAGTTTTCCTAGGTGTTAATCCTGCATATAATAAGGGTAGTTCAATATTTTCCCTAACTGTATAATTGTCTATTAAATTGAAATTTTGAAATACAAAACCAACGGACTTATTTCTAATATGGGAAAGTTTATCATCATTTTCATTTTTTGTTAGTTTTCCATCAAAAAGATATTCTCCCTCATATTTATTGTCCATAAATCCAATTATATTCATTAATGTGGATTTACCTGAGCCTGATTCTCCCATAATCCCAACAAATTCGCCTTCATGTACTTCAAAGGACACATCTTTTAAAACATGTAATTTTTCTTCCCCTGTAATATATGTTTTGTTGATCTTTCTAACCTCTATCATTCTTGCGTCTCCGGATTTATAGAGTTTTCCTGAGCTTTTACCTCTTTTGTAGCTTCTGTACTACTACTTTCACTATTATCTGTTACCTTTACTTCCATATTTTCAGTAATACCTTCAATATTGGAAATTATTTTATCACCAAGCTTTAAACCACTAATTAATTTATATATACCATCTTCCAATTCTACTTCTATTTCTTCTTTAACTGTTTTTCCATTTTCCACTTTAAAAATATAATATTTTTCTTTTTCTTTTAATACTGCTTCTAGTGGTAAATAAATTTTCTCTTGAGGTAATTTTATATTTACAGAAAATCCATAATGTATATTTTCATCAGGTACAACTGTAAAATTATAATTTGTAATTGATGTTGTTTGTTGATTCATAGAAATTTGGCCCTCATTACTAATTGGCATTTCATCAATACTTTTTATAGTCCCACCTATTTCCTCTCCAGAATTTGCAACTATTATTTTTACTTTATTATCAACTTCTAATTTGTCATAATCGTATTCTGAAACTTGTCCCTTTATAATAGTATTAACACTTGTTATTGTTATAACTGGACTTGCTCCAGTCATACTAATTGCTGCCTCAGCAGCTTCTTTATCAAGTTTGACTTTTCCGGAAATTTTTGCTTTTTCTATATAGTTTAAGCTTTCTTTAACAACTTTTCTTTGAGAATCTATTCCTTTTATTTCTGCATTTGCTTGACTAACTGCAGACTCTAAACTTGGAATTGTAGACTCTAAACTTTGAACCTCCATCTTTGCTGCTTCCAGTTCCATTTGTAACTGCGTAAGTTCTCCTGAACTTTGACCGATATTATTTGAATTATTGAAATCCTCAATATCTGTTGGTAGAGTAATACTAGAAGAAATATTTTTTATTTTATTTGTTAAGTCAGTTACTTTCTTATTTGCTGCCGATAAACTGCCTTTTGCCTTACTTAACTGTGAACTAGTGGCATTTTTTGCATCTACGGCTAAATTATACTGTGTATTTAACTGTTCTACTTGAGTTTTAGCAGTATCATTTTCATAAATAAATAAGTTTTGTCCTTCTTCTACAGAATCTCCATCTTTTACATAATATTCCTTTATTTTCCCCTTTGTAGAATCTAAGTATACTTCCTGCTTTTCACTAGCCTCTACATTTCCTGAAAAGGAAATAGGATCTTGTTCTATTACTTCGTATAGTTCTACAGTCTTTTTAGTGTCCCTATTTAAAAACATCGTTAGTGCAACAATTATAAGTAGAATTATGGAGACTACTGCAATGATAATTTTATTCTTTTTTGACATAATTTATTAATTTTCCTCTTCTAATTTATTTAGTTTATTACTAAGCATTAATAGCCTAATTGATGGTAATAATGCAAAAATAAAATATATTACAAACAATATTGATAAAAATATTACTATAAACATCATAGCTCCACTTGCTTCTTTAGGAAGCATATCTAAAAAACCACTTGAAATTATAACACTAATTACAAAAGTAAATACAAACAATATTAATTTCAAAATATATGGTAATGTATTAATTGATTCCTTATTATTGATTTTTGTATTATTTTTTACGGCTACTAGTACAATATAAACCATTATTAATAAGCTAATTACTTCTTGAACTATTTTAAATGCAGACGGTTTAAATGCCTCTACGCTTAAACTAGTAGTACTAAGTCCTGCTTGTTCATATAGTTGTTTCATGCTTACTACATATTCGTCCCAATCTGTAGTTAAATCTGATATTAATCCGTATACAGAAAATAATATAGCAATAATTCCAACGATTATTAATATCATATTCCAAGTTTTCATTTTTTTAAATATTCTTTCTTTATCCATTTTTTCCTCCCTTATTGTGCATTAATAAACTAATACATTATATTATACCAAAATGAATTGCTTTTAACAATTTTACTTTTAAATATTATTTAAGTTTTCATAAGTTCATTTTAATAGTGTATATAATGTTTATATGCACTATACTCGTTTGTAAAATATTTGTCAATTTAAAATACAAAAAGAATAGAAGCAAAGCTGCTTCTATTCCATATATTTTACTATTTGATTTTCTTTAAAGGTTTCTTTCAAATCTATTATTCTCTGATTTTCAGAACCCCTAAATTTTAATCTAAGATTTTTTAATTTCTCTACAAAAGGTCCATCAACAAGAACATCACATAATTTTAATAACTCAGTATTTTTCTCATTTTTTATTAGTTTTTCAAAAACATATCCTGAAAAAATCCAAATATTTTTTTCTGTACCCTTTTTTATATCAGAAACTATTTTTATAAGATCTTCTGTATTATCGAAAGGCTCTCCACCTAATATAGTTAAACCTTCAATAATATCGGACTTTAAATATTCTAATATTTGATTAGTCTGATTTTCAGTCCAAATATCACCATAGTTAAAATCTTGATATTCCTTATTAAAACAATTTTTACAACCTAAGGTACATCCTGTTACAAATATTGTTGTTCTAACACCTGGTCCATTTGCTACATCAAATTCTCTAATTTGTGCATATCTCATTTTATATGTGTAATACCCTATCTTTTATTTCTTTTGTTCTACCTTCATTCCAGAAGTTTTCACCTAAATAACCACAAGTTCTTCTTGTTACATTCATTTTAGCTGTGTCTTTGTTTCCACATTGAGGACATTCCCATTCATTGTTTTCATTTAGGGTTATTTCTCCATCAAAGCCACATACTTGGCAAAAATCGGATTTAGTATTAAATTCCGCATAAGTTATATTATCATATATATATTTTACCATTGTTTCCAAGGCTTCTAAATTATGAGCCATATTTGGAATTTCTATATATGAAATACATCCACCTTTTGATCTATCTTGAAATTTAGCTTCAAATTTAAATTTATTAAAAGCATCTATTTCCTCTCTAACATCAACATGAAAACTATTTATATAGTAACCCTTATCTGTTACATCTTTAATAACTCCAAATCTCTTTCTATCTATTGAATTAAATCTATGAGTTAAACTTTCTGCTGGAGTACCATATAAGGCAAAACCAAGTCCTGTTTCCCTTTTCCATTGAGCTATTTTTTCGTTTAAACGATCCATAATCTTCAATGCAAATTCTTCACCTTTTTCAGATGTATGGCTTTCCCCTGTTGTTAAAAGAGTCGCTTCATATACTCCAATATATCCTAATGTTACTGTAGCATATCCGTTTGTTAATAGTTTTGAAATAGGCTCGTGTTTACCTAGTCTAGCTATTGCTCCATGTTGCCAATGTATAGGTGAAGAGTCACTATTTGCTTTTTGTAATAATTCATATCTTAACATACAAACTTTTTTACATAATTCAAGTCTTTTATCTAAGATTTGGAAGAATTTACTTTCATTTCCCTCTGCTAATATACCTATTTGAGGTAAATTAATTGTAACAACTCCCATATTGAATCTTCCATCAAATTGATAGATTCCATTTTCATCTTGCCATGGTGATAAAAATGCCCTACATCCCATTGGACTAAATACATTTCCTTCATAATTTTCTCTCATTTTCTTAGCGGAAATATAGTCTGGATACATTCTTTTTGCAGTACATCTAATTGAAAGACTTGTTAAATAATAATATTTACTATCTTCATAAATATTGTTTTCATCAAGAACATATATTAATTTAGGGAATGCTGGTGTTACATAAACTCCAACTTCATTTTTAATACCTTGAATTCTTTGTTTTAGGATTTCTTCCACTATCATAGCTGTTTCTTTTTCGTATTGATCTCCCTCAACTACATGCATAAATAATGTTACAAATGGTGCTTGTCCATTACTGGTCATTAAGGTATTAATTTGATATTGGATTGTTTGTATACCTGACTCTAAATCTTTTTTAGTCATTTTATCAGCCATTTTCTCAGCTAATTTTATATCCCCAATAGTTTCTAATGCTAAATTTAAGTTCTTTTCATAGCTTCTTCTTAAATATTTTCCTAAACACCTAATGTCAATACTTTGTCCACCATACTGGTTACTTGCAATTTGGGCTATAATTTGTGTCATTACATTACAAGCTACTTGAAAAGATTTTGGTGATTCTATCATCTTTCCATTAACTACAGTTCCATTATCCAACATATCCTTCATGTTTACTAAACAGCAATTAAACATAGGTTGAATAATATAGTCCATATCATGTATATGTATTGCACCTTCGTCATGAGCTTGAATTAAATCCGTTGGGATGATTTTTCTTCTAGCAATATCCTTTGAAACTTCCCCTGCTATTAAATCCCTTTGTGTTGAAGCTATATAAGCATTTTTATTTGAATTCTCACTCATTAATTCTGAATTTTCAGTATTTAATAATCCTATTATACTAGCATCTGTAGTATTGCTCTCTCTTTTATAAGTTTGAACTGCCTTATAATTTTCATAGGCCCTAGCAGTTGCAGGATTATTATTTTGTATTAATTTATAATATACCTGATCTTCAATATCTGTAATAGTTAAAGTTCTTCCAGTAGTTTTAGAAAAATCCTCTATTTCATCAGCGATTTTTTCAGCTAGATTTTCTTCATAAACTCCAGTACTACTGTTCATTGCTTTTTTTATAGCAGATACTATTTTATTTTTATTAAATTCTACAATATTTCCATCTCTTTTAATTACATTCATTTTATCACCCATAAATATTTTAACAGATCTACAATATATGGCAACCACTATATGTAGGCATACTATATATAGTAGCGAATAATATTCATAAATATTTTTTACCCTTTCCCTAAACCTACGAATTCTAATTAATATACTTAAAAAATATTCATTAATTATACATTTGGAATTGTGGTTTATAATTTTTATTTAATTTAAAGAAAAAATTCACTACATATTGTAGTGAACTTTTAATTAAATATAGAGAATTTATAATTTTTTTCTTTAAAATATTCTATAACTTTAGGTAGTGTTTCAATTGTTAATCCCTTACTTTTTCCATCATGCATTAAAACAACTGCCACATCTTTGACTATTGCTTCCTCCATAGAACTATCTATTTTAGCAATTATTCCCTCTGCTGTTGCCGGTCTTCTAGCAGAAGGCTCTGCGTCTCCATTGAGTACATTCCAATCAACCCAAGTTACTCCTGCATCAGCCATAAGTTTATCGGCTTCTTCCAAATTCTTCCATGACATATGCCCACCTGGATATCTCCAAGTAGAAGATTTAAAATCCTCTCCTAAATATTTTTTTAAAGCTGCTTGTGTTTGATTCATTTCTTCTAATATGGCACTAGCATTACCTGATTTACTTGGGTATAATTTTTTATAATCATGGGTAAAACTATGCATTCCTATTCCATTTTTTTCATCTACAATTCTTTTTAAAACATCTGAAGATTCATCTTTAATATTTTTCCCTTGTAAAAAGAATGTGCCATTTACTTCATTTTCTTTTAATATATCCAATATTTTACCAGTAGATTCATTAAAAGGTCCATCATCAAAAGTTAAAAATACTAGTTTTTCCCCAGTATATTCCTCTTTTCCTGATATAATTCTCTGTATTTGCCCTGCAGAATAAATATTATTCGGCCTTTTTATTTCTTCCTTTTTCACTTCTTCCTTTTTTGTTATATTCTTTTCTAAATTTTTAGTATATTTTTTATTTTCAAATCCTAATATAACAAATAGAACGATTACGAAGAAAATTGAAATTACTCCAAATATATTTTTAATATTTTTTAGTTTTTCTTTCATAATTCCCCCTATTTATATATTAGCTATTAACTAATATATCTATTGCTGTTTTTAATTGAACATCTGTATCCAAGTGTTCAATTCCATATTCTGTCGTATTGTCTGGCATTTCCACCTCTCTGTCAGGCTTAACACCTATCTCATTAATTTTTCTATCCTTAGGAGTAAAGTATTCTTGAATTGTAATTTTTAATGCTCCCTCATCATTAACACCAAAAGTTTTTAATGGAGCTAAAGTTTGAACTAATCCTTTACCATAAGTTGTTGTTCCTACTATAGTAGCTTTACCATAATCTTGAATTGCACCAGCTAGTATTTCAGAAGCTGAAGCTGAGTTATTATTTACAAGTACTACCATAGGTAAATTTTCTTCCTTGGAATCCGATTCAGAAATATCCTCATTTCCATTTTTATCAATTGTTTTTACAATAGGTCCTTCAGGTAGTAGGAAATCTGCAATTTCAACACAGGCTTCTTTTAAGCCACCTGGATTATTTCTTAAATCCAATATAATTCCCTTTACCTTATCATCCTTTAAAGAATTAAAGGCTTCCTCAAATTCATCATAGGTTTTTTCACCAAATTGACTAATTAATATATAACCTAAATTATCTATTTTAGAATATTCAACTGTTTTTAATTCTACAATATCTATGGTAATTTTTATTTCTAAATCTTCATAATTACCATCTTCTGTCAATCTTTTAATTCCTATTGTAACCTTGTCTCCTGGTTTTCCCTTCATAATTGCCATAGCGTCATTTAATTGATCTCCTGTAAATGTTTCACCATTTACTTGAGCTATAATATCTCCTGGCTGAATACCTGAATTAAATGCAGGGGAACCCTTTATTGGAGAAATAACCTTGATTAAATTATCGTCAGTTACAGTAATATACACACCAATTCCAGAATATTCACCACTAGAACTCTCTACTAATTTTTCATATTCTTCCTCTGTCATATATTCTGTGTAAGGATCACCTAATCCGTTAAAAAATCCTTTATAGGTTGATGTTTTTAAATCCTCATCCTTTATATCAAATAAATAATACTCATCTATAATATCTTTAAAACTATCTAAGTTAGAAAAAATATCATACTCTTCTTTATCAATTACTACCTTTTCACCATTATCTATAGCTATTTTGTTTCCTAAATAAAATGAACCTGATAATAGTGCTATTAAAACAACTGTTGATAAAGATATTTTTAACCATTTTTTCATCTTTCACCTCAATAATATAATACCATATAAATATATACCTAAAAAATAGTATTGCAATCAAATCTCAATATTTTTTATTATTTAGTTATTATATTACAAATATAATTAAATATAC
>DUUN01000658.1 GCA_012841535.1 Gallicola sp.
AAGGTGATGATGTTGAGGAGATAACTGAAATAGGTGATGATTTAGACACAAATAATCCTGAAAACAGGAGTTAAAGGAGGTATTTAGTTTGTGAAGTTTATTTATTGCTTTAATAAAGATCTAAAAAACAAATTTCTTCAAAATGGATTTGAACTATTAGTAGAAACTGATAGTTTTTTTATTTTTAAAAATAGTCCATCTATAAAATTTAATTTTAAAGAAATAGATCAATCACAATTTGTTTTTAGTAACAGTATGGTCTTTTAAAGGAGGTGAGAACTATTGGGTAAAACTGAAGAGTTAAAATATATTTCACTTGCTACCACTTATGAGATTGATGATAACTTTGATTCAGAAAAGTTTATTAAAATGAGATTGCGAGTGCAACATGATGGCATTAATCCAAATAAAAGTAATTTTGAATTAGAAAATATTGAAAAAGCAAAGGAATCTATTAAAAATATTCCTATTCTTGCACATGTTATTGAAGATGAAGATGGCAACTTGGATTTTGGCGGTCATGATATGACGATAGAAGAACATAAGATGAATGAAGGGGAATATAAACTTATTTATAAAGAATCTCCAATAGGTGTTATTCCAGAATCGTGCAATTATAGCATTGAGGAATATAATGGCAAAAACTATGTTTATTGTGACGCATATATTTGGAAGGGGTACTCAAATTACGCTTCTGATATAATTGAGCGTGATAAAGATATTAAATTATCAATGGAGATTTTGGTTGATGGATTTTCTTATAATGCTAAGAAAAAAATTTACAACATTACAGACTATAGATACCAAGGTATAACCTTTTTAAATAAAGAGTTTGGTACAGGTATGGAAAATGCATTGGCTACTACAGACACATTCTCGGAAGATGAAAATAAGCAAAAGTTTATTATGATAATGGAAGAATTAAAAGAAACATTATCTAACTACAATAAAAATAATTCTGATGAAGGAGGTAGCAAGGTGGATGAAAAGGTAATTGCTTTACTTGATCAATATAATATTACTGTCGAAGAATTAGATTTTGATATTAGTAATATGAGCATTGATGATGTTGAAGCAAAACTTAAAGAGAAGTTTGATACACCAAATAATCTTGATAATGGCAACAACGACAACCAAGAACCAAAGAAGTTTGTTAAGTCATTTGAACTCTCACATGGAGAAATAAGATATGCATTATATCAATTATTATACCTTGTTGAACAAGAAGATAATGAATGGTATTTTATTGACCAAGTATATGATGACAGATTTGAATATCAAAATTGGGAAGGTACAAAAATTTACAGACAAGGATATAAAAAAGATGACGATAATGTAGAATTTATTGGTGAGAGAATTGAATTGTTCCAAGAAAGATTAACCAAGGAAGAAAAAGAAGCGCTGGACAATATGAGAAGTAATTATTCTCTGCTTGAAGAACAAGTAAGTGCTTTAACAGAGTTTAAAGAACAAAAACTTGCAGAAGAACGCAAAGAAGCTGAAGAAAGTTTATTTGCACAATTTGATGAAAAACTTAAAGGTGTAGAAGAATATGAAACACTTAAAACTAAGGCTTCTGAATTTAGTTTAGAAGATTTAGAAAAAGAGTGTTTTGTTATTTTAGGGAAGAAGAATGCGAATTTTTCTATTAAACCTAAACAAAATAAAGTGAAAATTGAATTCAGTAAAACTCAAGAACAAAAGGATGAATTTGAGGATTTGTTTGAAAAATATCTGAAGGTGTAATTGTTTTATATGGAGGATATGGCATGTCGTGAGACACCCCTCTACCTCCTTATTTTTGTGTTTGAAATAAGGAGGTATTTAAGCAATGCCAAAAAAGAAATGGAATTCTCAATCGGCAAAGGAGTTTATTGAATCAAAAGGTTATACAGTGATAAAGAATGATTATGACAAAACAAAAAGAATGCACTTTCAAGATGAAAATGGATATAAATTTTCACCCACCATTTATAGTTTTGAAAGAAATGGCTTACATATTGTATCAAAGTATAATCCATATTCAATAAGAAATATTCGTTTATGGTGTCATCTTAATAACAAAACGTTTAAATTAATATCTACACAATATAAAAATGCCCATGTTAAGTTAAGGTGGCAATGCTTAAAGAAAGGTTGTTTAGAAATATTTGAAGAAAACTGGAACAATATTAGTAGTGGAGGTTATAATTGTTCTTATTGTATTGGTAGACAAGTTGGTTTATCAAACTGTCTAGCAACCAAGAATCCTGAACTTGCAAAAGAATGGCATCCTACTAAAAATGGAGACTTGACACCTTATGATGTAACTTGTGGAAATCAAAATGAAGTTTGGTGGAAATGTTCCAAAAATCCCAAACATGAGTGGAAAGCAGTTATCGGTAGTAGAAGTTTAGGAATTGGGTGTCCATATTGTAGTGGGAGATTGCCAACAGAAGACTATAATTTATTAGTTTGCAATCCAGAACTATATAAGGAATGGAATCACTTAAAAAATAAAAGGAAACCTGAGCAATATACCCCTAATAGCGGTAAGCATGTATGGTGGAAATGTAAAGAATGTGAATATGAATGGTCAGCTTCAATTTATGCAAGAAACTCTTTACAATCTGGATGTCCAAATTGTAATTTATCTAATGGCGAGAAAAAGATAAGACAATATTTAGATTTTCGTGGTGTTAAATATATCATACAAAAAGAATTTGATGGACTCGTAGGTTTAGGTGGTGGCTTACTATCTTATGATTTTTATTTGCCAGATTATAATTTACTTATAGAGTATCAAGGAGAACAGCATGAAAAGCCTATAGATTTTAAAGGTTTAGGCAAAAAATATGCAAAAGAACAATTCAAAATTCAACAAGAACACGACAAGCGTAAACGTGAATATGCACAGAATAATAATATAAAATTATTAGAGATATGGTATTGGGATTTTGATAATATTGAAGAAATATTATCAAGTGAATTAAAAAATAAACTTTATAATTTAAAGGAGGAATTTTAATTATGAGTAATTACGCAATAATCAGAACTGACAATGTTCAAGCAACAAAATCTGGAAATATTAAATCTGGCTTATTTTTAGTTGGAGATACTGAAACTGCAATTGAAAATGGTAATTTAGTAAGTTTAAATGGTTTGGTGACAGGTGAACGTGAACTATTTAAATGTAATGCTCCTGCTGATGTAACTGATAAGGATGTATATTTAGTTGCAACTCCAGAGTTAATCTATGATGAGCAACTTCGTTCCACTGGTGCATTAGACAATTTTAGAAATGAAACAGGTCAACCAATTACTTTGATTGGTTTAGAAAAAGGAGATTTAGTTAGTGTTTCCGATGAAGCTATTGTTGCTGTTGGTGATACTCCTGTAGTTGGTAACTATGTAACAGTTACTAAAGAATCTACCAAATGGACAGAAAAAGCAAGTTTAGGTGGGACAGAAACTTTAGTAGGTAAAATTATTGCTAGAGAATTGTTTAAAGCTGATAAATATTTAAATGTAATTCAAATTATTCAAGCTAACTAGTTATTAAATTAAAATTATAAAAGGAGGAATAATAACATGAGTGATACTCAAAAATTAATTAAATTAGCAAAACAAAATTATAAAAATAGATTACCTGAACAATATTCCAAAAATGATACTAATGAAGTTTTAAGACAGGCTTTTATCGATTTAAACGGTGGTTCTACCAAATTAGATTTTAAAGCACTTCGCAGAAATGGTGCTGCAATGTTTGAAATCATTGAGCAAATCCTTGA
>DUUN01000724.1 GCA_012841535.1 Gallicola sp.
GTCTCTCAAAAAAGTTAGTATACTGTTCAAAGTATCAGATATTTTTAAATATCTTTGGTCAGATAATAAAGAAAAAGTCAATGATGATATATTTGAGAAGGTTGTATTGAAATATCTTAAAGTTAACAACTATTGGTGGGTTTTCTGAAATAAACTCTTCTCCTCTTACCATTACTTTAAAGGTTGCCTTATAGGCTGTCCAACTTGTAATGTCACTTACAACAGGCTGTACCGGAGCTTTTACTTCACCGGAATCAGGCTCATTATCGGACATTGCAACTTCAGCCTGCTTTAATTCTGCATTCCACTCAACAGGAACACCCAAGGCATTACCCATTGCACGCAGCGGAAGATAAGTTCTTCCCTCAACAACTATTGGTGGATTTTCTGAAATAAACTCTTCTCCCCTTACCATTACCTTAAAGGTTGCTAAATCTGCTCGCCAACTAGTTGCCTCTTCTGCATATGTACATACACTAGTTGCTAAAATACCTCCAATAATCAAACCACTGATTAATTTTTTCATAATTTAACACGCTCCATTTAGTATTTTAGTATGTAGTAAATTATGTTTTATTATACCATAAACACTCTTAACTTGTCACCCTTTTAGACATGTAGCATTTATGGCATCATCGACCAAATTATTATATCAAATTTATGTTAAAATTCAACATAATTTGATTAAAATCTCAATTCTATGTATTTTGATTCATAAATAATACTCTATTAACAATACCAATAACATCTTCTTGATATTTATTAATAAAAAAATGTCCATCATCAAACTCATGAAAATTGCAATTTTTGTTAGTGCACTCCCTCCACCCTTGAACATCTTTACCAATAATGTAATCATCGTACTTGCCATTCAAAACAGTTATATCGCAATTTAAATTTAATACATTACCATTATGAGTATAGCTTTCTATAAGTCTATAGTCAGCTCTTAATACTGGTAAGAATAGGTCAAGTAATTCCTTATTACTTATAACTTCTTCTTTCGTTCCACCTAGTTTCATAATTTTATTTATAAATTCTTTATCAGAAAGTAAATGTATATTTTCCTTTTCTGTTTCTATATAAGGAGGATATCTCCCGGACATAAATACATGGACTGGTTCACGATTTCCATAACAAATTATTTTTCGAATTAATTCATAGGCAAATATAGTCCCCATGCTATGTCCAAACACTGCGTAAGGTGTTCCATCTAATTCCACTGATAGTACTTTGTAAATATCCTCTATAGCCTCATCCATACTATTATAAAATGGCTCATTAAAACGTTTGCCCCTCCCAGCAAGCTCTAATGGCTTTAATTCTATTCTTTTATCTAGCGACCTCTTCCAATTAATATAAACTGTTGCAGATGCCCCTGCATAAGGTAAGCAAAACAGTTTTATTTTTTCCAAAGATACTTCCCCCCCTAATCCATTTTATATTCAAACAACATATAGTACTGCAAGTTACGATATTGGTTCAAAAGTGCCTTTTCATCATCGGAGAGGTTTTCTGTGAAACTTCCTTCACGGGTTTTATAGAACCTTCTAGTAATAACAGGCAACTCTTCTTTTAAATCATTTAAATAATTAAAATATGGTGAAGATCTAAATCCTACATAATCAACAAGTACCGCTCCTAAATAATTTGCACTTATCTTAGGTGCTTCTCCTATGGGTAAAGCCTTTTGCTGTCTCTTATACAATTCCTTTGCTGAATAGATAGGTATTTGCTTTTTTCATAATATCATATTAAATTCTGTTTTTCACTACTAAAATCAAAAATCATCCAAAACAATATACATTTGCTTCATTTTTAAATAATAATCCCAAAATAATA